>NZ_JBEXUE010000247.1:0-14782 GCF_040614275.1 Streptosporangium sp. NPDC006013 | reverse complement strand
CCCCCCAGGAGCGGGGGCACCGCCGCCGGCACCGCGGACCGCGACGCCAGGACTGCGCCTGTGGCCAGGATGACGGGGAGCAGCAACAGAGCGGCCGCGACCACCGGGTTGAGGAACAGCCAGAGCCCGTCCCGCCAGGTGGCCGGGTCGCCGAACATCCACTTCCAGCGGTTGTTCCAGTCGGGCCAGCGCGGCGTCTTGTAGAGCTGGCGCTCGTGGCGGTACCACCCATCGTGCTGGGGTCGCGTCGGCAGCGGCGGCGGTAGGTAGGGAACCGGCACCGCGGTCCCGAGCCAGGTGCCGGTCAACCTCCTGGCGAACGCCGTACGGTACCTGATCAGCCGGGCCGTCGGGGGGAACACAAAGATCATCCCCAACCCGAACGTCAGCAGGAACGCGAACAGGGTCAGTGCCACCAGGGCGATGTCCACCAGTGCCATCGCCCCCAGGGCCAGTGCCTTGCCGACCGCCACCGCGTACGTCTTCATGTGTCAAGTCTCGATGATGTCTCCGGATGTGCCCAGTGGTGGCGGACGCCGTCCGGGGGTGGAGGTAGCCACACCCCTGCCGGGTGCCTGGCCCGCCCCCACCTGGGGGCCAGGTGGATTCTCCCCGCGCGGCGCGACTCCTAGCGTCGGTTGGCATGAAGGTCATCGAGGTCAGCAACCTCCGCAAGCAGTACCGAGACCGGCTGGTGGTGGACGACGTCTCGTTCACCGTCGAAGAGGGCGAGATCTTCGGCGTTCTCGGCCCCAACGGTGCCGGCAAGACGACCACCGTGGAGTGCGTCGCCACCCTGCGCGTCCCCGACTCCGGGACCGTCAGCGTGCTCGGCGGCCTCACCGGCACCGAGCTCAGGGAACAGCTGGGCGTCCAGCTGCAGAGTTCCACGCTGCCGGGGAAGCTCAAAGTGTGGGAGGCGCTCGACCTGTACGCGTCCTTCTACCGGACCCCCGCGAACTGGGTCGAGCTGCTGGAACGGGTCGGGCTCGCCGACAAGCACGACACCCCCTACGGGAAGCTCTCCGGCGGCCAGCAGCAGCGGCTCTCGATCGCGCTGGCCCTGGTCGGCAACCCGCGCGTGGCGATCCTGGACGAGCTGACCACGGGCCTGGACCCGCAGGCCCGCAGGGACACCTGGGAGCTCATCGAGCGGGTGCGCGATGACGGTGTGACGATCCTGCTGGTCACCCACTTCATGGAGGAGGCCGAGCGGCTCTGTGACCGGCTCGCGCTGATCGACTCCGGCCGGCTGGTCGCGCTGGACAGTCCGTCGGGCCTGATCGCCAAGGTCGGCGGGCAGCAGACCGTCAGGTTCCGGCCCTCCCAGCCGTTCGACGACTCGGTGCTCAAGGCACTGCCCGAGGTCACCGAGATAAGGCGGAGCGGCGGGCAGATCACGGTCACCGGTACCGGTGACCTGCTGCTCGCGATCACGACCGCCCTGTCCGCCGCCCATGTCGTTCCCGCCGACCTGCGCGTGGAGCAGGCCAATCTCGACGACGCCTTCCTGGGCCTCACCGGAAAGAAGCTTTCCTGATGAACAAGATGATCCTGACCGAGCTCAAGCTCTTCCTGCGGGACCCCGCCGGCCCGATCTTCGCGATACTGCTCCCCCTCGTGCTCCTGCTCGGGCTGGGCAGCACCGCCGGACTTCAGGAGACCCCTCCCGAGATGGGCGGGGAGCGGATCATCGACACTCACTTTCCCACCATGATGGTGATCCTGGCCGTGGTGACGATGGCACTGACCACCCTGCCGGCGGCGCTGGTGAGCTACCGGGAGAGCGGCGTGCTGCGCCGGATGTCCACCACCCCGGTCAGCCCGGTCCGGTTGCTGGTCGCCCAGGTCGTGAACAACCTCGCGGTGGCGATCATCGCCACCGTCCTCCTGATCGGCCTCGGCGGCCTCGTCCTCGGCCTGACCCCGCCCAGGAACCTCCTGGCCTTCGCCGGGGTGTTCGTGCTCGGCACGGCCTCGATGTTCGGCCTGGGGCTGCTGATCTCCGCTTTGGCGCCCAGCGCGAAGTCCGCGCCGGGCATCGGCTCGCTGCTGATGTTCCCGCTGCTGTTCATGTCCGGGATGTGGGTTCCCAGGGAGTTCATGCCGGACCTGGTGCGGCAGATCGGCGACTTCCTGCCGATGGCGCCGTTCGCCACGGCGCTCCGCGACACGTGGGCGGGGCACGCGCCACAGCCGCTGCACCTGGTGGTGGTGGCGGTGACCCTGCTGGTCACGGGTGGACTGGCCACCCGGCTGTTCCGGTGGGAGTAGCGGACAGGGTGTGATCACGATCCGCTGTGGCCCGTCCCTCGCGAGGGGCAGGGACGGGCCACGGCTTGTTTCCGCCTTCTTTCCCGGGAGGAGTTCGACGTACTGGGCGGCGGGAAGCTGATATGTCACTCTTGAGTGATGCTGATCCTGGCGCACGTAAGTGACGTCCACATCGACGGTTCCCCCCGCAGCATCGACAGGACCCGATCCGTCATGCGGCACCTGGAGAACCTTTCCGGCCCGCTGGACGCGGTCGTGGTGACCGGCGACATCGCCGACAACGGCCTGATCCAGGAGTACGAGATCGCGCGCGAGCTGCTGACCACACGCCATCCGACGATCATCTGCCCAGGCAACCACGATGCCCGTTCGGCGTTCCGCAAGGTCATGCTCGACGAGGACGGCGACGGGCCGGTCAACCAGGTTCTCCGGCTCGACGGGCTCACCGTCGCGCTGTGCGACTCCAGCGTCCCCGGCCGGCCGGAGGGTTTCCTGGAGGACGAGACGACCGCCTGGCTGCGGGACGTGCTCGCCGAGAGCCCGGACACCCCGGCCATCATCGGCATGCACCACCCGCCGGTGTCGCTGGGCATCCCGTACGTGGACGCGATCCGGCTACGGAACCCGGAGCGGCTGGAGGAGATCGTGCGGCGGTACCCGCAGGTGGCGGCCGTCATCGTCGGCCACGCCCACACCGCGGCGAGCACCACCTTCGCCGGCCTGCCGCTCTCGGTCGCTCCCGGCGTCGTCTCGACGCTGCTGCTCAACCAGGAACTCGACATCCCGGTCCCGGTCGACTATGACCTGCCGCCGCAGATCGCCATCCACGTCTTCGACGGCGGCCGCCTCGTCACCCACGTCCGCCCGGTCCTCTGACCTCACCTCGGCCCGAGTTCCAGGAGGGTGCCGGCATCGCCATGGCCACCGCACCGCTCTCCGCGACGCTTGCCCCGGTCACGCGGGACACGGCCGCGACCACGGCGGACGCCTACTTCGCGGCCACCCGGTTACCGCTCGGTTCCGCCCGTACGGGCCTGGGTTCCTCACCCGTGCGGAGGTCGTAGGCGTCGCGGGCGGCCATGATCTCGGGCACGTGCTCCTCGGACCAGCTCTTGATGCCCTCCATCAGCGTGACCACGCTGTGGCCCAGCGCGCTGAGCTCGTACTCCACCCGGGGCGGGATCGTCGGGTAGACCGTGCGGATCACCATCCCGTCGCGTTCCATGTTCCGCAACGACTGGGTGAGGCTCTTCTGGGTGATCCCGTCGAGCCTGCGGCGCAGCACACCAAACCGGACCGGGCCGTCCCGCAGGGCGTCCACCAGCAGGCAGGTCCACTTGTTGGCAATCGCCTCCAGCACCTTCCGCGAGCCGCACTCCCGGAGGTAAGCGTCGACGGCGCCACGTTCTCGCAGGCCAGAAATAGTTTCCACAAGGTACCTATATATCTCAAAGGTGCCTTCTTACCAAGAGATACCGGCATCGCGGACGATTGATCTCGACGAACTTCCCCGCAGAGGAGATCACGATGCGTGCCATCACCCAGTCCGCCTTCGGTGACCCGTCCGTACTCGGCACCGCCCAGGTCGACCGGCCTGAACCGGATCACGGGCAGGTCCTGATCAGGGTCGGGGCCGCCGGGGTCAATCCGGTCGACGGGGCCGTCCGCTCCGGCGCCTACCCGCTGCTCGGCTCGCCGCCCTTCGTTCTCGGCTGGGACGTCGCGGGCACCGTCGAGTCCATCGGACCCGGCGTGTCCGCGTTCGCCCCCGGTGACGAGGTGCTTGGCCTGCTCGCCTTCCCCGATGCCGGCAACGCCTACGCCGACTACGTGCTCGCCTCGCCCAACGAGATCGTCCACAGACCGGCCACCCTGTCCGTGGAGGAGGCGGGCGGACTCCCGCTGGCCGGCCTGACCGCCTGGCAGGCACTGGTCGGCATCGCCCGCCTCGGTGAGGGGGAGCGGGTGCTCGTCCACGCCGCCGCCGGAGGGGTCGGCCATCTCGCCGTCCAGATCGCCGCGTCTCGGGGGGCGCACGTCACCGGTACCGCTCGGACCGCCAAGCACGACCTCCTGCGCGAGCTCGGCGCGGACACGCTGATCGACCACACCGTCGCCGACTTCGTCACCGAGACCGAGCCGGTGGACGTGGTGTTCGACCTGGTGGGCGGCGATTACGGAGAGCGTTCCGCCGCCGTGCTCAAGCCCGGCGGCGTGCTCGTCGGCGCGGTCGGGGGCAACCTGGGCATCACCGGGGAACGCGCGGCCGAGCTGGGGGTGCGGCTCGCGGTGGTGAACGTGCGTCCTTCGGCGGCCGACCTGTCGCGACTGGTGGCCCTGGCGGAGTCGGGCCGGCTCAGGGTCCACGTGGACCAGGCGCTGCCGCTGACCGAGGTGGCCAAGGCGCACGAGCTCCTGTCGACCCGCCGCACCACCGGAAAGATCGTCCTGATCCCCTGATCCCCGTGATGGTCCGGTCATGGGCACCAGGCCGAGGTCGCCGAGACGGTGTGTCGGCCTCTTCCCGAAAGGGATGCCACAACGATGCGTTCGCTGCCCTTTCCTCCTGTACCGGCGAGTTCGTGGAGGTAGTTGGATAGTGGCCATGACGCCGCACCCGGATCTCCTGCGAGTGCTCGGCGAGGTGCGCGTGCTCCTCGCCCAGCCCGACAACGACTTCGCCTGGTCCTCCTGGAAGAACGCGGACGCGGCTCTGGCGGAGATCGACGCCGCGATCGCCCGGATCGGCGCGGACGGCCGGCTCCCGCCCGGGCTCGTGACACTGTTCGCACCGACCGGGCAGATCCAGGAGGTCGCGAACTCCAGCGGCTGGGACGACGCGTTTCTCGTGCTGGCCGACCGCTTCGATGCCGCGCTGGAGTAGGGCATCGACACGGCCGGCCCCTGCGGACTCGGTATCGTCCTTGCCGCGGACATGGGGCCGGGCGACGGGGGTGAGGTCTTTTCACAGCTTGACGGCGATCGCCTCCGCACCGTGCCGGATCCGGACGTGCCCGTCGCAGTCCCTCGACACAAGCCGCTGACCTGCACTTTCTCTCGTTTGTGGCCGGTGACGGGTTTCCTGGCGCTACCCCGAGTGGTTCTCCGAAAGCTGGCGGTCGTCTCCCGGGCGCGGGGAGTACGTGGCTACGCCGAGGAGATCGAGGTCAGGTAGAGGGTCACGATCGTCTGACCCCCCTCGGCGTCGAAGACGTCGAACGCTCGCACCGTGCCCTGCTGCAGGGTGTCGGTCAGGATCCTCTGCGGGTGGTCGACGGCATGGCGCAGCACCACCGGGTAGCGCCCGTCACGGCCGCCCACTCCGATCGAGAACTGATCGTCCTTGGGGTCGTACTCCAGGTAGGCCAGCGGTAGCTTCTCGACCCCCAGCAGGTCCCCGAAGTCCTTGCTCATCACTTCGATCGTCACCTCGGCGCCCTCGTAGTTGCGCGTCATGGTGTCGAAGAACTCACGCCACTCCTCACGCACGAGTTCCGACCGCTGCTGGTTCATGTGATGGCTCCCTCCCGCTCAAAGCCCGTAGGCTGCGTGGTCCCCATCCTTGGCGATCCCGAGACCATGCCACATCACCCGATCGAGTAGGAATCCCCCGTCGGAGCAGCGGCATCCCGAACGCCATACGGCCGCGGCTCCCGGCCTTGACCGCGCCGCCGTACCGGGAGACACCGGTCTTGACCGCACCCCGTAGCAGCGCCGGCGGCCACGGTGCCGCTCACACGCTCTCATCTGTGAGACTCCCGAACTTGACTGTCCTGCCCTTGGTCGCCTGGGGCGTGGAGGGCTGCGGGAGAATGGCGGGCGTGAGGGTTGGCGCCGTTGTGAGGCCGCTGGTGAGTGCGGCGACCTATCGGCAGGGGGTCCACCTGCTGCTCGGCGGGGTGCTGCTGCTGCCGTACGTCCTGGTGGCGGTCCTGTTCGCGCAGATGTTCACCATGCCGGACGCGCCTTACGGGCTGCTGCTGCTCGTGCTCGCCCTCGCGATCGTGATCGGCGCGGTGCCCCCGTTCCTGCGTGGGACGAGGGCACTGGAGATCGCGGCCGCGCGTGCCCTGCTCGGCGTCGCGCTTCCGGATCCGACCGGGACGGCGGAGTCCGGACGGGAGGCGTGGGAGACCCGCCTGCGGGCGGCCCTGTGGTTCGCCGTTCACCTGGTCGCGGGCGGGGTCGTCGCGCTGCTGATCCTCATTCCCCTGGTGATGGGCGTGACGTTCGTCGTCCAGTGGTTCGGCATCACGGGAGGCGCGCTGGACGGGCTGCGGATCGGGCCGCTGGACGAGCACGACACCGGGTGGCTGTCGCTGCTCGGCGTGGCCACGCTCGCCGGGGTCCTGTACGCCGTGGCGGGGCTCGGGGCGCTGGCGGCCGTCATGGCACCGGTGCTGCTCGGACCCTCGCCGGCCGAACGCATCGCGGCGCTGGAGGCGCGGGCGGCCCGCCTCGCCGAACGCAACCGGCTGGCCCGCGAGCTGCACGACTCCATCGGGCACGCGCTGACCGTGACGATGCTGCAGGCGTCCGCCACGCTGCACCTCCTGGACACCGACCTGGAGTTCGCCCGCCGCGCGCTCCAGGCGATCGAGGAGACCGGGCGAGCCGCGACGGAAGACCTCGACCGGGTGCTCGGCATGCTGCGCGAAGACGAGCGGGCCGACGAGCTGGGCCGGCAGCGAGCCGCTCGGGGGGCCGACGAGCGAGCCGGTGCGCGGGTCGGCGGGGCGCCGCACGGGCTGGGTGACCTGGACAGGCTGGTGGCGCATTCGCGCGGAACCGGCGTCGAGGTGGGCACCGAGATCGAGGGCTCGGTGGACGACCTGCCCGCCCTGGTGTCCCGGGAGGGATACCGCATCATCCAGGAGAGCCTGACGAACGTGCTCCGGCACGCGGGACCGGTTCCGGTCGCGCTGCGCGTCGCCGTGACCGGGCCCACGCTGACGATCGAGGTGTCCAATCCCGTAGCCGCCTCCCGTCCACGGCGCGAGGGCGGGCGCGGGCTGGAGGGCATACGCGAACGCGTCACGCTGCTCGGCGGCACGATGACGGCAGGCCTGGACGGCGCCCACTGGCGCGTCTCGGTTCGACTGCCGGCACTGGAGGGAGAGGCATCGTGACGCCCCCCAGCGGGAGACGAGCTCGCGACGAGGGTTCCGGTACGGGCGCGCGTATCGTGACGGCGGTCCGGGTATGGTCACTGCTTGCGGAGAGGGAGGGGCCGTGACGATTCGGGTGGCGATCGTCGACGACGAGGAGCTGATCCGGGTGGGGCTCCGGGTGATCATCGACGCGCAGTCCGATCTGGAGGTCGTCGGGGAGGCCGCCGACGGTGCCGAGGTGATGGCGATGGTGGCGCGCACCCGGCCCGACGTGCTCCTCATGGACGTGCGGATGCCCGCGATCGACGGCATCGAGGCGACGCGCCGGCTGCTCGGCGCGTCGAGCGAGCCGCCACGCGTGCTGGTGATCACGACCTTCGAGAACGACGACCACGTGTACGAGGCGCTGCGCGCGGGCGCCGCCGGGTTCATCCTCAAGCGCACCCGGCCGCCGGAGGTCGTGGAGGCGGTGCGGGTGGTGGCACGCGGGGAGTCCCTGGTGTTCCCGGCGGCGATCCGGCGCC
Source organism: Streptosporangium sp. NPDC006013 (assembly GCF_040614275.1). Lineage (NCBI taxonomy): Bacteria > Bacillati > Actinomycetota > Actinomycetes > Streptosporangiales > Streptosporangiaceae > Streptosporangium > Streptosporangium sp. NPDC006013. The sequence goes on along the minus strand of NZ_JBEXUE010000247.1, from coordinate 6,873 downwards.
TGGCCGGCGCGTACGGCCTCGGCGGGATCGACGGGTCGGCCGCCGACCGGCTCCGCCGTGCCCGCCTGACCGAGCGCGAGGGGGAGGTCCTGCGCCTGATGGCCACCGGCCTGTCCAACGCCGAGATCGCCGCGCGGCTGGTGGTGGGGGCCGAGACGGTCAAGACCCACGTCGGCAACGTGCTCGCCAAGCTCGGAGCCCGCGACCGGACCCAGGCCGTGATCGCCGCCTACGAGTCCGGTTTCGTCAGCCCGGTCGGCTGACCGTCACTCCGGGCCTTCCCGCCCTCCGGAACCTGCCCACTGTCCCGGGACGGCCGGCCGTTCGGGACGTGCCTGCCACTCCGTGCTTCCGGGAGTGCTCCTGGGCGCCCGGCCCCGTGGGGTGCCCAGGAGCAGGACGGTGGCGGCCGGCCCGGCGTCAGGCGGGGACGGACCGCATGGTCGGCATGGCCCGCTCAGCCCTGCCTTCCGCAGGTGTCGCAGGCGCCGCGCCGCCGCACCTGGTACCCGTAGGTGGCGACCGCGAGCGCGACACCCCATAGCGGCCACAGCGCGTGCGTGGCGACCAGGACCGGGCTGTAGCCCGTGAGATGCCCGCTCTCGGGGGAGAAGGTCATCCCGAGGCCCCCGGAGATCACGATGGGGACCACGTACGCCGCCGGGATCACCGCGAGCCTGATCGGGACGCGGCGGCCGGCCAGGCCGATCATCCAACGAGGGAAGACCTCGCCCCAGCGCTGGATGAGCCCGAGGGTGAGGATCGCGCCGGCGACCGCGAACGTCCCGAGACCGGCGCCGGCCCACACCGCGCCACTGTCCCACAGGTCGCGCAGCATCTCGTCGCTGATGCCGAGCGGTACGCCCGCCAGCCAGGCGTAGCGGCTCACGGAGTAGAGCAGGGGGATGACGACGGCGACGATGGTGGCCCGGCGGCCCCACGCGGCGATCCGCAAGCGGTCTGCGCCCGAGAAGTCGCGGCCGCGGCCGCAACGGGCGCAAGCGCCCCGGCTGCGGCGCTGCCAGGAGAGCACGGTGCAGGCGGCGAGGAATCCACCCAGCATGCACCACACCTGGTTGCCCAGCGACCAGGTGAACACGGTCCCGTAGTCGATCCCCCGCGGCCAGCCGAAGGGGGCGCCGAGAATGAGCATGGGCGCGTACCCGGTGAGGGCGAGGACGTTCACGGTCGGTACGAGGATCAGCAGGGCGGCGGCGACGGTCCAGCCGAAGCCGAGCAGAAGGGCCCGGCCCGCCCGCGACGGCCGCACCGCGTGCGAACCGGCCATGGCGAGGCAGGCGACCGCGGTGGCGAGCAGGACCACCGCGAAGAGGGGCGCGCCGACCTCGGGCGGCAGGTCCCGCAGTGGCCCCGCCCGGCCTTGCGGGTCGTTGCGCCCGAACGGGAATCCGCTGCCGGTGATGGTCCAGATGAGCGCGACGACACCGTAGACGGCGGCCCAGATCGCCGCGGCGTAGCCAATCCATCCCGAACCGGTGCCCGGTGATCCGGCGATGGCCGATGTCTCGGCAGTGGGGGCGGGTGTGGTGGTGGCGGAGGGCGGCTCAGGGATGGACGCGGGCACGGTGGCGGCCTGGTGCCGCGTCGGCGTCGCAGGGTCCCCGGCGGGCCGGCCATCCGGGGTGAAGGGTGAGGATGACAAGGTGCCCTCTTGGTGAGAAGTGCGTGGAATCTCGCACTCCCATGCTCGTCCCGGCCGTGCCCGGACGACTCCCCCCGCGATGGGAACCCGGTCCCCCATACGGGGGATCCGCAGCCCCGCGAGCACACACCACTCGCGCCGGTACGGCCGAGTTGCGACCAGTCCGATGTGACAGTCGGCCATCCCCATGGCGGGCTCGCGCGCTCGGAGTGGCTGGGCCGGGAGCGGACGGTGTCTGCTTCCCGGAGACGAGACGACGGACTCCATACCGTCTCAGCATGGTGGCCAACTGGCCGGACAGTGGCCTTGGCCAATGAGAACTGGCCAAGAGCGGTGAGATCCTACAGGTCCGCCTAGTGGGGGGCCATGTCGACGAAGCGGCTGTAGTGGCCCTGAAAGGCCACGGTGACCGTGGCGGTGGGGCCGTTACGGTGCTTGGCCACGATCAGGTCGGCCTCACCGGCCCTGGGCGACTCTCGCTCGTAGGCGTCCTCCCGGTGGAGCAGGATGACCATGTCGGCATCTTGCTCGATGCTTCCGGATTCGCGAAGGTCGCTGACCATGGGCCTTTTGTCGGTTCGCTGCTCGGGGCCACGGTTGAGCTGGGAGATCGCGATCACCGGGACCTCCAGCTCCTTGGCGAGCAGCTTGATGGCCCGGGAGATCTCCGAGACCTCGTTCTGGCGGCTCTCGGTCTTCTTCGGCGAGGACATCAGCTGCAGGTAGTCGATGATGACGAACCGCAGGTCGTTGCGTTGCTTGAGACGGCGGCACTTGGCCCTGATCTCCATCATCGACATGTTGGGCGAGTCGTCGATGAACAGCGGCGCCTCGGCCACCTCGCCCATCCGCCGGGCCAGCTTGGCCCAGTCGTCGTCGGTCATCGTGCCCGAGCGCATGGCGTGCAGTGCCACCCGTGCCTCGGCCGACAGCAGGCGCATCGTGATCTCGTTACGGGACATTTCCAGCGAGAACACCACAGTCGTCATGCCGTGCTTGATAGCGGCAGATCTGGCGAAATCTAGCCCCAAAGTCGACTTACCGATGGCCGGACGGGCGGCCACGACGATCATCTGGCCGGGATGCAGGCCGTTGGTGAGCGAGTCGAGGTCCTGGAATCCGGTGGGGACACCGACCATCTGGCCACCCCGGCCCCCGATGGCCTCCAGCTCGTCGAGGGCACCCGGCATGATGTCGGCCAGAGGGATGTAGTCCTCGGAGGTGCGGCGCTCGGTGACCTTGTAGATCTCCGCCTGGGCGCGGTCGACGAGGTCGTCGACCTCCTCGTCCTGGCCACCGTAGCCGTAGGAGACGATGCGGGTGCCCGCCTCGATCAGGCGGCGGAGGATGGCCTGCTCCCGGACGATCCTCGCGTAGTAACCGGCGTTGGCCGCGGTCGGCACGACGGCGGTCAACGTGTGCAGGTAGGCTCCGCCGCCGACCCGGGCGACCTCGCCTCGCTTCTGCAGCTCATCGAAGATGGTGACGGCGTCGGCGGGGTCACCCCGGCCGTAGAGGTCGGTGATGATGTCGTAGATGATCTGGTGGGCGGGCCGGTAGAAGTCATCGGATCGCAGGATCTCGACCACGTCGGCGATGGCGTCCTTGGAGAGCAGCATGCCACCCAGGACGGACTGCTCGGCCTCGATGTTGTTCGGCGGGGTGCGCTCGAAACCTGGCTCGAAGACCGGTGGCTCTGCGATGCTCACCGAACACCCCCTCTTTCGAACACAGTTACGTTATCTCTATTTTTAGCCGACCGGTGTGACAGTTTCGCGGCTCGGCGCCCCGACTGGCAACGCGGGCTGTCGACAGAGGTGTGGATAAGCTGTGCACTTCTTCCCCAGAGGTGTGGGCAGCCTGGGGACAGTTCTGTGGATAACTGTTGTCCACAGCTGTGGATACCTTTCTGACCAGGAGAAATGTAATCCACCGCCTGTGGAGAAAAGAAAGTTGGGGCGACACGCCGGGAGTCGCCTTAGATGTCATGAGCCGACCGGTTCATCCTGCTGAAGATCCATCGGGAGGTAAGAGGCACAATGGACCTGTGACTCTTACGCCTCGATCCGGCCGCTCCGGTCGCGACCATGACAGGCAGATCCTGCGGCTGGCACTGCCCTCGTTCGGCGCCCTGGTGGCCGAGCCGCTCTTCCTGCTGACGGACACCGTCATCGTCAGCCGCCTGCCCGCCCCCGCGCTCGGCGCCCTGGGGGTGGCGAGCACGGTGCTGAGCTTCCTGGTGGGGATGTGCGTGTTCCTGGCCTATGGCACGACAGCGGCGGTGGCCAGGCAGATCGGGGCGGGCGAGACCGGGCGGGCACTGCGGCAGGCGGTGGACGGCCTCTGGCTGGCCGTCGGGGTGGGATTGGCGATCATCGTGGTCGTCTGGCCCTTGGCCCCCTGGCTGATCCACCTGATCGGCGCCGAGGGAGAGCTCGCCCGGCAGGCGGTCACCTACCTGCGGATCAGCCTGCTCGGCGTTCCCGCCATGCTGGTGGTGCTCGCGGGCACGGGCGTGCTGCGCGGCATGCAGGACGCCTCGACTCCGCTGCTGGTGTCGGTGGGATCCTTCGCGTTGAACGCGGTGCTCAACGTCGTGTTCGTCCTGGGACTGGGCTGGGGGATCGCCGGCTCGGCCTGGGGCACGGTGCTGGCCCAGGCGCTCGCCGCCGCCGTCTACCTCGTCCTGATCTTCGCCCGTTACCGTGCGCCGTTCCGCCCGGACCCGGCGGGCGTGCGGGCGGCGGGCTCGGCCGGGATCGCCCTGATCATCCGTACGGCGTGCCTGCAGACGGTGCTGGCCGTCTCCGCCACGGTGGCCACCCGGATGGGAACGGACCAGATCGAGGCATACACCGTCGCCATCAGGATCTGGATCCTGATGGCGTTCGCCCTGGACGCGATCGCGATCGCCGGACAGGCGATCACCGGTCGCGCCCTGGGTGCCGGCGACGTGGCGGGAACTCGCGCGGCGACCTGGAGGATGGTGATCTGGGGAGTCGGCTCCGGCGTGCTGCTCGGCCTCGCCGTGCTGGTGGCCAGACCGTTCATCCCCGGTCTGTTCGACGCGAGCCCGGCCGTCGCCGCGGAGCTGCTCGACCTGCTCTGGGTGGTGGCCGCCCTGCAGCCGATCGCCGGGGTGGTGTTCGTGCTGGACGGTGTGTTGATCGGTGCCGGGGACCAGCGCTACCTCGCCTGGGCGGGGGGGTGGACGACGATCGCCTACCTGCCCGCCGCGTTACTGGTGGACCTCTGGGGCGGTGGCCTGGTGACGCTCTGGCTGGCGTTCGGGCTGTGGATGACCGCCCGGCTGATCACCCTTTCGACGCGCGCGTACGGCCCGGCGTGGCTGGTGGTCGGCGGCTGAGCGGGCGGGTAATCCGGGCGTGACATGGTGGTGTCCACGACGTGACCGGATAGCACTTGTCCCAGGTGACCCCCCTGCGGCACTGTGAAACAAGTCCGACAATAAGGGTATTTAGCCCACCACGATTGGCCAGGTCGTGCCCGAAGGTCCTCCCCCGTCGATCGTGCGCCGCATGCCTCCGAGCCATGCCACAGACCGGTGGACCGGTGCGCGCCACGGCCTGCCCATGGCCTATCGCAGAGCCGACCTCGTCGTCCTCGGTATCGGCGTCATGATCGGTGCGGGCATCTTCAGCCTCGCCGGCCGCCAGGCGGCGACCATGGCCGGGCCCGGCGTGATCCTCTCCTTCATGATCGCGGGAATCACCAGCCTGCTGGTGGCCTTCTGCGTCGCCGAACTGTCCTCCGCCATGCCTGCCTCGGGAAGCGCCTACACCTTCAGCTACGTCATCTTCGGCGAGGTCTGGGCCTGGGTGGTGGGCTGGGCTCTGGTCATGGAACTCCTGCTGGCCGCGGCGACGGTGGCCCGTGCGTGGTCGCTCTACGCCGCCCAGATGCTCACCGACTTCGGGGTACGCCTTCCCGACGCGGTCGCGGGGATGGTCGGCCGGCACACGGGTTTCGATCTTTTCACGCTGTTCATCCTGGTGATCCTGACGGCCGTGGTGGCCCTGGGCGCCCGCATCGGACTGCGCGCCCTGTGGATCATCGTGATCGCCAAGCTGCTGGCCATCGGCGCGGTCATCGTGGTCGGCGCCCTCCACTTCGACCGGCGCAACCTAGCGGCCATCCCGGTGCCGGCGGTGCCCGCGGAGAAGGCCGAGGAGGCCCTGCACTCCCCGCTGATCGGCATCGTCTTCGGCCAGACGGGCGCCTTCGGCTGGTTCGGCATCTTCGCGGCCTCGGCGGTCATCACCTTCGCGTACATCGGCTTCGACGTCGTGGCCACCGCCGCCGAGGAGGCCGAGGACGCCCCGCGCTCGATCCCGCAGGGCATCATCCGCGCGCTGGTGATCACCACGGTCATCTACATCGCGGTCGCGCTGGTGATGGTCGGGATGACCCCGTACGACAAGATCGACACCGCCGCGCCACTCGCCAACGCCTTCCGCGACGCCGGCGAGGGCTTCATGGTGCACGTCATCAACATCGGAGCGGTGCTCGGCCTCACCACGGTCGTCCTGGTGCTGCTCGTCGGCCTGACCCGCGTGCTGTTCTCCATGGCTCGCGACGGGTTGATCCCCCGCTCGCTCTCCAAGATCAACCGTAGCTACCACAGCCCGACGAGGGCCACGCTGGTCATCGGATTCCTGGCGATCCTGCTGGCCGAGTTCGTGGACGTGTTCACGCTCGAACCGCTGGTCGTGATCGGTGCCCTGTTCGTGTTCATCTCCGTGGCCGGCGGAGTGATCAGGATGCGGCAGACGATGCCGGACCTGCCCAGGGGCTTTCGCACCCCGCTCTCCCCCGGCGTGCCGATCGCCTCGATCGCCGCCTGCCTGTGGCTCATGGTGAACCTCCAGCTCATCACCTGGCTGTACTTCATCATCTGGATGGCCTTCGGCGTGCTGGTCTACCTGGTGTACGGCAGGCGCAACAGCGTGCTCGCCAGGATGGCGCAGTCCGTCCCCGAGGCTCCCGCCCCCTCCGCGGGGCCGCGAACCCACCTTCAGGACCGAGCTCATGACGATTGTTCTTCCGTTCGGGTCAGCGACAGCGGGCGGCAGAAGACGTTGCGGTGGGTGTCGACGCCGAGTTCATCGCCGAGATCATCCACACCGTCGCCAGACGACAACGATGGATCGACCCCGGTATCGCCGCCCTCGCCATGACCGACGACTGCC
>NZ_JBEXUE010000246.1:0-14836 GCF_040614275.1 Streptosporangium sp. NPDC006013 | reverse complement strand
GGACGTCCGTGACGAACGCCTGACCCCTGTCTGTCCGACGCCGATGCGGTCACGCCGCATCGGGGGTCTTTTCGTCCGGGAAGCGCGCTGTCCTCTGTGGAGCGTCCCGAAGGGCCATAGGCCGTGCGTACCAACCTGAACCATCACCTCACCGACCAGCTGACCGGCGTCCGTAATCTGGGCATCCTCGCCCATGTCGATGCGGGCAAGACCACCATCACCGAACGGATCCTGTACATCACCGGCGCCACCTACAAGCGTGGCGAGGTACATGACGGGACGACCGTCACCGACTTCGACTCCCAGGAACGCGATCGCGGGATCACCATCTTCGCCGCGGCGGTGAGCTGCGCCTGGGACGGCCATCGGATCAATCTGATCGACACACCGGGTCACGTCGACTTCTCCGACGAGGTGGAGCGCTCGCTGCGGGTGCTCGACGGCGCGATCGCGGTGTTCGACGGTGTCGCCGGAGTCGAACCGCAGAGCGAGTCGGTGTGGCGGCAGGCCGACCGGTACGGAGTGCCGCGGATCGCCTTCGTCAACAAGCTGGATCGTGCCGGTGCCGACCTCGATACGGCGGTCGAGTCGATCCGCGAGCGGTTGCGGGTGGTCCCGCTGGTGGTCCAGCTGCCGATCGGACGCGAGGACGGGTTCACCGGAGTGGTGGATCTGCTGCGCATGCGATCGCTGGTCTGGACCGGCGATCGCGACAGGCCCAGGGAGGGCACGGTGCCGGACACCCTGCGACAGGAGGCGTACCGCCGCCGCCGGCTGCTGGAGGAGGCGGTGGCCGAACTGCACCCGATCGCGCTGGAGGAGTTCTGCGCGGAGTCGGCGATCTCCGCGCAGACCCTCACCGTCGCGCTGCGCGACCTGACCCGTACGGGTGAGGGCGTGCCGGTGCTGTGCGGATCGGCCTACCGCAACCGCGGGATCGAACCGCTGCTGGACGCCGTCACGGCCTACCTGCCCTCGCCGACGAACGTGCCGGCGGTACGCGGCACCTGGGACGGCGCGGTGCGGGAGCGGGCCGCCGACCCGGCGGCGCCGTTCGCCGCGCTGGCTTTCAAGGTGAGTTCGACCGCCACCGGGCGGCTGACCTACCTACGGGTGTACTCGGGGACGATCAGAAGGGGAGACGCGGTGCTGGACGCCGGCGCGCGGCGCACCGAGCGGGTCGGCCGCATCCTGCGGGTACAGGCCGACCGGCACACGGAGGTGGACCTGGCGGTGGCCGGGGACATCGTCGCGGTGGTCGGGTTGAAGGCGGTCCGCACCGGTGCCACCCTGTGCGCCCCCGCGGAGCCGTTGCTCTTCGAACCGCCGAGTGTGGCCGATCCGGTGGTCTCCATGGCGGTCGAGGCCCGGAGGAGCACCGATACCGACCGCTTCGCGTCGGCGCTGGCCCGGCTGGCCGAGGAGGATCCCTCGCTGGTGGTCAGGACCGACCCCGAGACCGGCCAGACGGTGCTGTCGGGGATGGGGGAACTGCATCTGGAGGTCGCGGTGGAGAAGATCCGCCGTACCCACGGGCTCGATGTCAGCGCCGGCCGGCCACAGGTGGCCTACCGGGAGACGGTCGTCCGCGGGGTGTCCGGGCTGCTGTACCGGCACGTCAAGCAGGAGGGAGGCGCCGGTCAGTTCGCCCACGTCGTCCTTGACGTGGAGCCGCTGGACGCCACCGGCGGCGCGGTGGACTTCGTGTTCCACTCGACCGTCGTCGGTGGACGGGTACCGCGGGAGTACGTCCGGGCGGTGGAGGCCGGTTGCCGGGATGCCCTGGTCGAGGGGCCACTCGGCGGGCATCCGGTGACCGGCCTGCGGGTCACGCTGACCGACGGAGCCACCCATGCCAAGGACTCCTCGGAGATGGCGTTCCGGACGGCAGGCCGGCTCGCGCTGCGGGAGGCGCTGCGGACCGGCGTGATGGCGTTGCTGGAACCGCTGGCCGAGGTCACGGTCACCGTACCGGACGACGCCATCGGCGGGGTGCTGGGCGATCTGTCGGCACGGCGCGGCCGGGTCTCCGGCTCGACCGCGCGGGCAGGCACAGTGGTGATCACCGCGACCGTGCCGCTGGCCGAGCTGTTCGGCTACGCGACCCGGCTGCGCAGCCGCACCCAGGGCAGGGGAACCTTCACCACCCGGCCCAGCGGGTACGCCCCGGTGCCGAGCACGGTGTCATACGGGACGCCGTCCCGGTAGAGCCCGGGGGTGGCCCCGCCCGGACACGGGCGGGGCCATGCCGATTCATGCCGATTCATGCCGATCTCGGCACCACCGACTCGCTGCGCGGGCACTGTCGGCGCCGGGTGAACGGTGACCTCCAGCACCTACCACGCCACCTGGAGCCGTCAGGCCGGGGGCGAGGCCGGCGCTTGAGGTCTCGCTATCCGCAGTTGCCGAAGGTCCTGCGGCCGCCGGTCGCCTCGGCGTAGTCCAGCCGGGTGTCCCGGGTGCTGCCCCAGTACGAGACGCACTTGCCACGGGCCTTCAGCTTGACCGGCCCGGCGTAGTACTTGAACTTGCCCTCGTCGGTCTTCGGTTTGCTGCCCTGCACCGTCAGGGTGGCGGTGGTGTAGGTGGCGGTCCGGTAGAAGGCGGTCTTGATACTGACCACGCAGTTGTAACCGGTGCTGCGGTTGTACATGAGGTAGACGTAGCCGAAGGTGTCACGTCCGGACTTGAGGGGGCGGGTGCCGTCCTTCACCCGGGTGAACCCCGCCCCGCAGACACCCTCGGGAGTGTAGGGGGCGGATGCCGCGTACGCCGTGTATGCCGGGTTGGCCGCGAGAACGCCGGCGGCCAGGGCCGCCACGGCGACGACCTTCGTAACAGACCTGATCACTTGTCTACCCTTCGACGGGGGCTGCGGCCCCATAGCGGATCAACCCGTCGATCTTTGCTTACTCCTCTACTTTCCGCCAATGGGCACCGGGACGAGGCCTGGCCGACGGGTCGGGGTCTGAGGAACATTGGCACCGGATCGTGCGCTAATCCCTCTCAGCGCAGGTCCACGCTGTACAGCTCGAGTGAAGGGGCGGAAGATCACCGGCCGTGCGGCGCGCAAACTCCCCTCAGGCTGTAAGAAATAGCGCGGTCCGCTCACTTCCCTGGTACTGGCGCACTTAAGGGAAGGGAGGACGCATGATCGAACCTGGTCCTCGGGACCGGTTCACCGTCTTGTACAGCTCCTGCTATTCGAGCGTGTACGCGTACGCGGTCAGCCGTGCGGGACGGCAGCTCGCGGAGGAGGTGGCGAGTGAGACGTTCTGCGTTGCGTGGCGGCGGATCGACGACGTGCCGGACGAGGCGCTCCCCTGGCTGCTCGGCGTCGCCCGCAACGTGCTGCGCGAGTCGTACCGTGCAGAGGCTCGGCGTCAGTCGCTGGAGAACGAGCTGTCGACGTGGGGCTCGGTCACGGAGCTGACAGCGCGCGACGTCGCCGAGTCGGTGACCGAGAGGGCAGCCGTTTTGCGGGGGCTCGCTGCGCTCTCCGATGATGATCGTGAAGTGCTCACGCTGGTCGCCTGGCACGGGCTGCGGGCCGTGGATGCGGCGAAGGTCGTCGGCTGCTCCACCGCCACGTTCTTTGTCCGGTTGCACCGTGCCCGGCGCAGGCTGGAGCGTGCGATGGCCGCTGAGCCCGACGCGATCACCGGCGCCGCCGTGTCCCCCTCCGAATCGCTGGCATTCATAAAGGAGTCAACCCGGTGAAGAAGACCGATGTGATGAAGTCGCTCTCTGACACTCGTCCCGCTTCGCTCAAGCCGGTGGACGATCCGGAACGGCTCGACCGGATCATCGCCGCCGCGACCACCCGGCCGTCCACGGTCTCGGTCGTCCCCCGTCGTGGCCGCATCAAGCCGGGCTGGGGACTGGGCACGGCGGGAGTGGTGGCGGCGGGGCTCGCGGTGGCCGTGACCCTGGTGCCTGGCGGTGCCGGCGACCGGTCCGCCGAGCCCGCCGCGCGCGGTCTGCTGCTCGCCGCCGCGGAGCAGACCGTGAAAGTGCCGACCGTCGCCGGCCGGTACTGGCATACCCGGGGTGTGAACTCGGGCGGTTTGTTCAGCGGAAGGTCATCGCGTGGCGTTTGCCGAGATGAGACGTGGGTTGCGAAGTCGCCCAAGGATCCGAGTTGGTGGATAGTCCACTCCTGGACCCGATTGGACGCCGTCAAGGGCGCGGAACCCCCCAAGGAGGGCGAGTTCAGCTCGGATCAAGCTCATTTCACCTGCGCCCGCGGCAACCGGGCGTTGAGCGATGAGACAGGCAAGACGCCTTACGCCAGTCGGCTGAACGATTTTGCCGAGCCGGGGTCGAGCTGGCCCAACGTCAACGGCAAGGCGGTCTCCGTCGCCGATATCGAGCGCCTGCCCACCGAACCGGAGGCGCTGAAAGAGGTCCTGATCCAGTGGCAGGGTCCTGGGATGAGCGACAAGAGACGAGATGAGATCCTGTTTGAGCAGGCGGCCGAACTGCTGCTCGAACTGCCTGCCCCTTCCGAGGTCAGGGCGGCACTGTTCCGGCTGATGGCCGATCTGCCCGAGGTCCGTTCCCTCGGCGGCGTACGGGACCCGCTGGGCCGTGACGCGGTAGGGGTCGCGTTGCGAAGCTGCGAGCCCAGCTACGGCACTGAGACGCAGGTCCTGTTCGACAAGGACACCGGGCGCCTGCTGTCGGTCGGTAGGTCGGCCGGCGAGCAGGGCTGTGCAGACCTTCGACCGGCCGGTTGGAGCGCCGTTCTGGAGTCGGGCTGGACCGACGAATCACCGAAGGCGCCGGCGGGCCACGCCTGACCTGATCGCCACCCGGCCCCGGCCTTCTCGTCCGAACGAGAGCCGGGGCCGCTACCGCAGCCGCTGGCAGAAAGGCACCGGTCCGGCCGAAGATTCCCGCTACGGCCATCACCCCGCGCGGAGCCGCGCCAAGTGGTAGTCGAGCAACGCCGCGACCTCCTCGGGCGTGTAGTGCCCGACCAGGGTGGCGTTCACGATGCCCTGCGCGAAGGCGTACAGGATGCTCGCCTCCTTGCCGGCATCCAGGTGGGCGGCAAGCTGCCCGGCGGCCTGGGCGGCCCTGATCTGCTCGGCGAGGAGGGCCAGCAGGAGCGGCAGCCCGAGCCGCATCGCGGCCGCCTGGTTGTCGGACACCACCGAGCTCGCCTGGAACGCCAGCCCGATGCGGTTCAGGTAGCTGCGCTCCTCGTCCAGCGGCAACAGCTCCAGCAGGGTGTCCCGCAGCAGGTCGAGCGGCGTGGACTGGCGCGCGGCCACGGCGGCCACCCGGATCCCGATCCAGACCCCGATGTGCTCCAGCGCCAGCAGCAGCATCTGGTCCTTCGTCGTGACGTAGTACTGCACCGCCCCCATGGACATCCCGGCCTCGGCGGCGACCTCCCTGAGGCTGACGTTCTCCATGCCCTTGTCGTGGATGACGCGGTGCACGGCCTCGGCGATGTGCCGTCGCCGGGCGTCGTGGTCGACGATCTTCGGCATATCCCACTACTTTCTCATGCGAGTGCATGGAAAAGTCTGTTCGTCTCTTTTATCATGCGAGTGCATGATAAACGAGGCGAGGGGTGATGCGGATGCGGGTTCTGATCATCGGGGTCGGTACGCGGGGGGACGTGGCACCGTACACGGGGTTGGGAATGCGCTTACGCGAGGCCGGGCACGAGGTGGCCATCGCCGCGCACGAGCCGTACGCGGAACTGGTGACCGATGCGGGCCTGGAGTATCTACCACTTCCCGGAGACCCGCTCCCCGCGCTGACCGGCCGCTTCTCCATCAGCGCGTTCAAGGAGTACAGCGAGCAGCTCATGGCGGGCCTGGCCGAGATCGCCGAGCAGGAGGCCGACCTGCTCCTGCTCGGCATGGCGGGCGCGCTGGGCTATCACGTCGCCGAGGCGATGGGCGTGCCGAGCATGGGGGTGCACCTGCAACCGATCGACCCCACAGGAGACTTTCCGCCGGTCATGAGTCTGTTCCGCCGGTCGCTCGGGCGGTGGGGGAACCGCAGGGCGGCCCGGCTCGCGTTCGAGTTGCCCGCCGCCGGCCCGCTGCTCGCCGGGATGAGCACGAAGATGCGGGCCCGGCTCGGGCTGCCCCCGATGACCCCGCGTGCCCTCTACCGGCGCCGGGAGAGCACGCGCTGGCCGGTCTTCCACGGGGTCAGCCCGCTGGTACTGCCGCGCCCGGCCGACTGGCGGCCGGGGCTGGAGATCACGGGTTACTGGTGGCCGGAGCGACCGCGAGGCCGGCAGCCGGATCCGGTGCTGCGCGACTTCCTGACATCGGGGCCCACACCGGTCTTCGTCGGCTTCGGCAGCCTGGCGGGCACGCGGGCCGAGCAGTACACAGAGCTGGCCGTGCACGCGCTGCGGCGGGCCGGGCTGCGCGGCGTGCTGCAGACCGGCCTGCGGGGACACATCTCGGACGACGTGCTCGCGGTCGGCGACGTACCGCACGACTGGCTGTTTCCCCGCATGGCCGCCGTCGCCCACCACTGCGGCAGCGGCACCACCGGGAGCGGGGTGCGGGCGGGCGTGCCCGCCGTGGCCGTGCCGGTCATGTACGACCAGCCGTTCTGGGCGTCCAGGCTGACGGCACTCGGCGTGGCCCCGGCCGCGATCCCGTTCCGCCGCCTGACGCCCGCACGACTGGCCGCCGCGCTCAGCACCGCGATCACCGACCCGGCCTATCGGCAGCGGGCCCAGGCCCTGTCGGTCCGGGTCTCGGCAGAGGACGGCGCGGTGCCCGTCGTCGAGGCGGTGAACCAGCTCCGGGTCACCCGCGGGCCCGGCCGCCGAACGGGGTGACGGCCGCCGAACATCCAACATATTTGGCCGACCAGCAGAAACGGCGCTCCGGATCGGTATCACCGTAGGTACGGCAGCTCGCTCGACCTGTGGAGCCGACGGGTCAACCCGTGGCGGGCGGAGGATCCTCGGCGACCCGCTCGGTGCGCGCCCGGCCGGGCTGTGGGGCCAGGTAGCCACTTGAGACCTGCCCTGACCTGCAGGTGACGACAGAGCGGCGACAGATCACCAAGATCGCCTCCCCATGGGGCCATCGGGAACAGGTCAGCCGACTCCACCAGGTCGAGAGAGGCATCTCCAAGGCCATCGAGGAGAAGACCGAAGTCCCCGCCCTCAAACCACGCTGAGGTTCGTGAGAGCCGGTCAGGCGTTCGTGCGTGATAGGTGGCCGGGGAGGTCGGTGAGGCGTTCGATGCGGAGCACCGTCTCGTCTGCCGTCGGCGATGGTCCACCGGTGATGAAGTCGATGCCGCGGTCCAGCCAGATGCCGGTGAGCCCGGCGAGGGCGGCTGCGTTCACGTCGCTTTCCAGCATGTCGCCCACGTTGACCGCCTGCGCGGGGTCCGTCCGCATCCACCGGCAGGCGGTGGCGTAGGCGACGGGCTTGGCCACACCGAGCTCGGTCGGGGTCAGGACGGCTTCGAAGTATTCCAGGAGGCCGAAGCGGGCGAGCTTGGCGCGCTGCTGCTCGGGATCCCCGTTGGTGAGAACGGCCAGACGCGGTCCTCGGGGAAGCCGTTTCAGGGTCTCCAGGCATGGCTGGACATCGGGATAGCTCCGCCAGGACTCCTCGAACACGGTGAGGTAGCGGTCGGCGATCCAGGCGTCCAGAAGGCCGGGACTTTCCGGAACCGGCTCGCCGAGCATCGGCAGGAAGGAACGGAGCCTGCGTCGGTGGTGCTCAGCGAAGGAGCACTGACCGGCCAGGTATTCCCGCATGTGGCGCCCCTCCAGCGTCCACCACAAGGTCACCAGCTCCTCCGGTGGAGCCGTCGCGTTCGGCGCGACCTGGACGATCTGGCCGATCGTTTCCAGGACCGCGCTTCGATGATCGACCAGGGTGCCGTCCAGATCGAAGAAAATCACATCCGCCACAGGATGATCATCTCGTGACGCTTGTCCCTGGCGCCAGAGGGTCTTCGGGGGAGCCGTTGACATGCAGCCAATCAGCTGCCTATATTTCTTTGGCAGCCAGATGGCTGCATGTTTGGGGTGGCATGAGATGGACGAGGTTTTCAAGGCGCTGGCCGATGCCAGTCGCCGCCGGCTGCTCGACAGTTTGAACGCCCGCAACGGGCAGAGCCTGCGTGAGCTGTGTGCCGGGCTGGACATGGCCCGGCAGTCGGTCAGCAAGCATCTGGCGGTGCTGGAGGCGGCCGACCTGGTGACCACGGTGCGGAGCGGCCGGGAGAAGTTGCACTACCTCAACGCCGCGCCGATCAACGCCATCGCCGAGCGCTGGATCGACCGGTACGACCGTGGCCGGGTGCGCGCGCTCGCCGACCTGAAGAGAGCATTGGAGCAGGAACCGATGGGCAACCCCGAGTTCGTCTACACGACCTACATCGGCACCACGCCGGAACGGCTCTGGCAGGCGCTGACCGACCCCGCCTTCACCCGTCGTTACTGGGGGGTCGGCTTCGAGTCGGACTGGAAGGTGGGATCGACGATGACCTGGGAGGAGCGCGGGGTGAAGATCGCCGACCCCGAGCAGGTGGTGCTCGAATCCGACCCCTACCGCCGGCTGGCCTACTCCTGGCACACCTTCACCCCGGAGTACGCCGAGGTCTGGGAGCTGGGTGCGGAGGTCGCCGCTCAGTGGGCCAAGGAGCGCAGGTCGAAGGTGACCTTCGACATCGAACCGCTCGGCCGGATGGTCAAGCTGACCGTCGTCCACGACGGCTTCGACCCCGGCAGCACCCTGCTGGAGGGCGTCGGCGAGGGCTGGCCGCACATCCTGTCCGGCCTCAAGACGCTGCTGGAGACCGGCGAGCCCCTTCCCGGCGAGGGTGACTGATTCAGCGGGTCTCCGCCCGGCGTGCGCGGGCCGCCAGGGTCAGTACCTCGTCGAGTGGCCACTGGTCGTAGGCGTGCTCGCCGTACCCGCACGCGACCACCCGGCCGTCGGGGGCGATCAGGAAGTCGGCGGGGAGTCCGAGCCGCCCGCCGCGCGGCCGGATGGACGGTAGGCGCTCCTGCCCGCGGGCGACCGTCCAGATACCGCGTACGACGGCCAGGACGATCGTCGCCCAGACCCGGGGGTCGAGCAGCGCGCGGGGCGCCTGTTCCACGCCGAACTCCGCGTACAGCTTCTTGTCCGGGTCGGCGACGACGGCGAACGGCAGGCCCGTGGCGTGCTCGGCCAGTTCCTCGGCGGGGGAGTGGAACACCACCACCTCGCGGATTCCGGCGGCCTCGATCTCGGCGTGCCGGGTGACGAAGGAGCGCAGGTGCAGGTTGCAGACCGGGCAGCCGGCGAAGCGCCGGAACTGCAGGTGAACGAGATGGTCCCGGTCCGGGACGGGGGCCGCGGGGCCGGTGACGGAGGACAGTTCGCGGGCGGAGACGGTGGAGCCAGGCTGGAGACGCATCGGAACCCCTTCGTAGGCGTACGGCATACGCCTACGATTGTAGGCGTATGCCGTACACTTTCAACCGCCATGCCACGCCCGCGCTCGCTCACCCAGGACCAGATCGCCGCCGCCGCCCTCGCCGTCATCGACCGCGACGGCCTCGCGGCCCTGTCGATGCGCGCGGTCGCCACGGAGCTCGGCATGAGCGCGATGGCGCTCTACCGCTATGTCGGCGACCGCCAGGAAGTGGAAGGGCTCGTGGTCGAGCTGGTGCTCGGCGGCGTCGACGTCTCACCGCCGCCGGGGACGTCATGGCGCGAACGGGTCACCACACTGGTCGGCAGGTTGCGCGACCAGGTGGGCGCGCACCCGCACGTCGTGCCGCTGACGATGACCCATCGGCACCGTTCCGCGGGGGTGCTGCGCTGGTCGGAGGCGGTGCTCGGCATCCTCACCGAGGCCGGCCTGGCGGGTGCGGACCGGGTCATCGCGCTGCGCGGTCTGCTGAGCTACGTGATCGGCGCGGTCCAGCTGGAGCATCTGGGCCCGCTGTTGGGCGCGGGCACGACCGTCATCGCCGGGCTCGCCCCCGCCGACTTCCCGTATATGGCCGAGACGGCGGGTCACGCGCGTCTCGTCGGCGCCGACGAGGAGTTCTACGGCGGCCTCGCCATCGTGCTGCGCGGGATGTGCGATACCTGATCAGGGCAGGTGGCGGGTGGCGTGAGAGGTTCCGGCAGGAGGGGGCGTCCATCCGCTGCGGTCGTCCTGGCTGGGCCGTGCCCGCGGTGGCCTTCGACGGCGGGGTGGTTCGCGGGGATTGTCGGAGCGTTCTGATAGACGTGGCCCATGGGTGTGAGTGTTGGTGAGTTCCTGGAGATGCTCGACAGGCTTCCCGAGGTTCAGCAGAGCGACTCCGGCAGCTGGACCTCGCTGAAGGTCCGGGGCAAGGGTTTCGGCTACATCTGGGGAGACACGGAGACCGTGGGTCTCAAGGCGACGATCGATGAGCAGATCGCGCTGGTGGCGGAGCGGCCGGAGGTGTTCGAGGTTCAGTTCACCGCGGGCCGGTTCGGCTGGATCGTGGTGCACCTCGCGAAGATCGATCCGGATGAGCTGTTCGAGCTGGTCACCGAGGCGTGGTGCCTGACGGCCCCCAAGCGGCTGGTCGACGCGCACGAGGCCGGGCGGTAGTTCTGCGACATGTCGAGGGCCGGCCCACGGCTTCATGTCGTGGGTGCCGTGACGTTCCTCAACGGAAGTACCGGTCCGGGACGCCGCATGTTCGTGGCCCACACCGAGGAACGGAGCCGCCCACGCTCCTGTCAGTTGTCGATCCCCGCCCCGCCTCTGTTACCGGGAGCCCTGTTGTCGCTGATGCCGCCACCGATACCGACCTTGCCGCGGCCGCCGCCGATGCCGACACCGTCACCGCCGATGTTGCCGTGGTCGCCGCCGTGACCGCGCCGGGCGCGGCACCTCTCGGGGTGCCTGTGCTTGTGGCAGGGCTTCTGGGCGGAGGTGAGAGTGGTCGAGGCGTTCGAGGTCACGGTGTCCGCGACGGCGGACGGGGCCGGCGTCGTCATGGGGGCGAGGAGGGCGGAGGCCGTCATCGTCCCGGCTGCGAGAGCGTTCCTGACCTTGATCATCGAATCTCCTCGCGGGTGGAGATCTCCAGCTCTGGCTCTGGGAGAAAGCGTGGTCGGGCATGGTGCCCGGCGGTGACGATGCCCGAGCGGTCGGCGCGGCGGGGAACCTGTTCCCACGGTAAGCAGAGGGACCCGAGGCGGTCGGTCACAGGACTTCAAAACCTCGGGGCGGTCCGATGACCCGCCGGTGGCGGACAGGAACTGGAAGGGGGCTTCCCGTCACGCCGGGTTATGACTCCCCGCTCGGGGCTGATCCTGCGGACAAGTGAGTCGCTTCCATGTACTATGCGATTCGCCGTAGTTACTCGCTAGTAGCGTCGTTGCTGACGCAAGCTCCTGCCGGTCTTCGACGTCAGGAAGGTGTTCATGTTCGACGGCTCGCTCGTCGCGGGTGCGGCTGCCGACCCCCGCCGGGCCGGGTCAGGTGCGCATGAGCGACAGCCGCGAAAGGAATCAGTCATGCCCACGCTCGACCGTCAGGACGACGTCTTCATCCTCGACATCGGGGACACCGAGAACCGTTTCCACCCCGACTGGATCGCCTCCGTCAACGCCGCGCTGGACGAGGTGGAGAAGGCGGAGGGGCCCCGTGCCCTGGTGACCGTCGCGACCGGCAAGTTCTTCTCCAACGGCCTGGACCTGGACTGGCTGTTCGCCAATGCCGACCGGCACCAGGACTACGTGGTCGGCGTCCACGAGCTCCTGGCGCGGATGCTGGCCCTGCCGATGGTCACCGTGGCCGCCCTGCAGGGGCACACCTTCGCGGCCGGCGCCATGTTCTCCCTGGCCCACGACTTCCGCGTGATGCGCGCCGACCGGGGCTACTGGTGCCTGCCGGAAGCCGACATCAACGTCCCGTTCACCCCGGGTATGTCCGCGCTGATTCAGGCTCGGCTGGCCCCGCAGACCGCGCACGAGGCGATGACCACCGCACGTCGCTACGGCGGCCATGACGCCCTGGCCGCCGCCATCGTCGACCGCGCGGTGGACGAGGACGCCGTGCGGCAGACCGCCATGGAGATCGCTCGCGCCCAGACGGCCAAGAGCGGCCCCACCCTCGGCACCATCAAGGCCCGCATGTACGGGCTCGCCATGGAGAGGCTGCGGGAGAAGGACAACCCCCTCGGCTGAGCGATCGAGGTCCAGTGGCCGGCGGCCGGACGCTCACCGGGGAGGGCGTCGTCCGGGCTCGCCGTGGCACGGATATCGCCGGCAGGCGGGGACCCTCCGGCCGGAGGGTCCCCGCCCGAGCGGTTCTCAGCGCTTGTTCACCCGCAGGGACACGATCGTGCCCGGGGGGAGGGTGGCGGTGGAGGTGACCCCCGCGGGCTGCCATGGGCCCACGTTGTAGACGTATCCGACGGCCGGGTTGACGTGGAGGACGGTCACGGCGACCTGATGTTCTCCGGTGCCGCTCGCGCAGTAGCTGGAAACCGTCGATCCCGCTACCTGGGTGGTGCAGTTGTCCGGGATCGCGTGGGCGGTGGAGGCCGTGCTCATCAGAATGGCGGTGGTGAGCAGTGCGGTGCTGGAAAGGGCCGTGGCCCACTTCCTTGGTTTCACGTGTGCTTCCTCCGTGGTTCTCGGTGCGGCGGAAGTGTCCCGCAAGGTTTCCTTTAGGAAACTTTCCTATAAAAAAAGATACCTGCCTGCGAGAATGAGTCAATAGCCACCTGTGACGCTGCCGTCCCCCTTCAGTGCGGGACACCGGCTCCGAAAGCGGTGTGCCGGGTGGACGAGGCCACGACCCGGCCCGCGACGACGACGTGGCGGGGCGGCGAGTGCCGGGTCAGAGCCTCGCGAAGGGTCCGCCCCTCAAGGACGACGAGGTCGGCGGGAGCCCCGGGTTCCAGACGGTGGGCGGGCAGGCCGACGACCCGCGCGGCATCGACGGTCACCATGCCGTACAGCCGTTCCAGGGCGGCGTCGGTGCGGGCGTCGAGCAGGTGCGCGGCCAGGAACGCCACCTCCAGCAGGTTGTGCCGCCCGAACGGGTAGTAGGCGTCCTCGATGTCGTCCTGCCCCAGCGCGACCGGAACCCCGGCGCCGGCCAGCTCGAAGACCGGTAGATGGAGCGGTCCGGTGTGCGGGTCGCTGACGAAACCGAGCCCCGCCGCGCGGCACAGTCCGGCCAGGCGCCGCAGGTACGGCTCGGGATAGACCGCCATCGCCCGCGCGTGCTGGGCGCTGCCACGCCCGATCATGTTCCGCTCCAGCAGTTCCCGAGCGAGCATCTCGGTCGTCCGCAGCCCCGGGTCTCCGGCGTCGTCGACCAGCATGGCGACGCGCAGCCCGTGCCGCCGCGCGAGATCGACCATGCGTCGTACGTGCTCGGCGGCGTCGGCGTCGGTCCACTCGATCCACGGGATGCCGCCCACCACGTCGGCGCCGAGCCGTACGGCCTCGGTGACCAGTTCCTCGGTGCCGGGCTCGCGGAGCAGGCCGTCCTGCGGGAACGCCACCACCCGCACGTCGACCACGCCGCGGAACTCCTCGCGCAGCGCCAGCAGCGCCTCCACCCCGGTCAGTCCCGCTGCCGGATCGATGTCGGCGAACGCCTGGACGGCCCGGACACCGTGCCGCACGGACTCCACCAGCACCGGCCGGGCCCGCTCCAGGACGGCCTCCCGCGTCTGACCGGCCTTGACGGCGGCGGCCGTCTCGATGGCTCCCATCGCGGCCCCCATGGTGCCGCCGGTGTACTCCGACAGCGCGGCGGGACCGGCCGCGTCGAGGGTGTGCGCCTTGCACAGGTGCAGGTGGGCGTCCACGAAGGGCTCGGTGACCAGGGCGCCGTCGGCATCGATGGTCACCTCGGTCGCCGGGCCGAGATCGGGGTCGTCCTCGGCGACGAGGCTGAGCAGCCCGCCTGTCGCCGCCAGCGACCACCTGCCGGGACGGCCACGGAGGGAGGCGTTGCGGATGAGGAGATCTGGGGTGTCCATACGACAGCACGGTAGAAGCGCACCCACGAGATCCGGGACGGCCAGACCTGCCAAGCCGCGTATCGCGAAGCGACAGGTGTGGGTGACGGTCGAACCGTCCCCGTCGGCCTCAGTCGACGGGGGTCACGTCGCGGATGATCCGGCCCACCAGGTAGAGCGCCGGGTCCACGTCCATCGCAACGCGGCGGGGAGAGTCCCAGTACTCCTGGTTCCGCTCCCGGAAGCTCTCCGGCCCGTCGTACGAGAGCACCCAGATGAACTGGTTCCGCTCGTGATCCAGCCAGGCGCCGTGGACCTCGAACCCGAATTCGCGGCGGAGCGGCACGACCAGCGAGTGCCACTTCTCCACCCATTCCTCCAGCAGGCCCTCCTGGATCGTGTAGATGCGATGCTGAAAGGTCCTGGCCATGTCGTCGCCTTCCGTCTCGGGTCGGATACGGGGCCGCCTGTGATGAAGATCGTACGACTACCGGATCGGAGCACGCACGGGACCACTCCGGCCTGGTCCGGACCTGACGCGGGGTCAGGAGCAGAAAGTCGGCTTATGCCGGGCTCGGGGGGAAAGTTTCACGGTTCGTTGACATCGGGAAAGCGCTTTTCTGTGGTGTTGCCATCCGCTGACGCGGACGTGTTCGCTCAGGTGAGCGGTGCGCACTCGCTGGGGGGAATCCACCGGGTGGTCAACGCAGGCGGCGGCAAGTGCCTCAACACCAAGGACAACTCGACCTCCTCCGGCGCCCTCGTACAGCAGGGTAGAGGTCGTAGGCGGCGTAGTAACCGAAGACGAACACGACGAACAGCAGCATGCCTCCTGCCGCGGCCAGGCCCCGCCGCGCCGCCCTGTCC
>NZ_JBEXUE010000245.1:0-14843 GCF_040614275.1 Streptosporangium sp. NPDC006013 | reverse complement strand
GCCCTCCGCCGTTCGGCTGTCCGCCCGGCGGTCCGGTCCTCCCGGACGCCTCCTGGGCGGGACCGGTCAGCCGCGAGTGGCCCGGGCGCGCAGACCGTCGACCGCGCGGGCCGGGTCCTCGGCGCCGTAGACGGCATTGCCCGCCACGAAGACGTCGGCGCCCGCCTCCGCGCAGCGCTCGATCGTCGTGTCGGAGACGCCGCCGTCCACCTGGAGCCAGACCTGCCCGCCGCAGCGGTCGATCAGCTCGCGGGCCCGGCGGATCTTGGGCAGCACCATGTCGAGGAACTTCTGCCCGCCGAAACCGGGGTCGACGGTCATCAGCAGCAGCATGTCGAGCTCGTCGAGCAGGTCCTCGTACGGCTCGACGGGGGTGGCGGGGTTCAGCGCCAGGCCGGCGCGGGCGCCGGCGCTGCGGATCTGGCGCAGCGTACGCACCGGGGCCTTGGCCGCCTCCACGTGGATGGTCACGCTCTGGGCTCCGGCCTCGGCGTAGGACGGGGCCCAGCGGTCCGGGTCCTCGATCATGAGGTGGCAGTCGAGCGGCATCGAGGTCGCCTTGAGCAGGGACTCGACCACCGGAAGCCCGAGGGTCAGGTTGGGGACGAAGTGGTTGTCCATGACATCCACGTGCAGCCAGTCGGCGTTGGGGACCGCCTCGGCCGCCTCGGCGAGGCGGGCGAAGTCAGCGGACAGGATGCTGGGCGAGATCTGTACGGCCATAATTGGCCGATTCTATGAGGCGGCGCCCTGCCCTCCGTCACCCGCCGTCCACCACGTGACCCGCGTCACATATCATCCGGCACACGACGCGCGCCACATGAAGCACGACATATCGGATATACCGCTCGTACTACCGAGCCTCCCGCACCGAACTCGGAGACGGCAGGGAATGTCAAAGGACGCGAACCCATAACTCTCCTGGCACACGAGGGATTGCCGGAGTAATTTCCTGCCGGAATCATCTGGATGATTGAACGAGACGGTGCACGAGGTCCGGGGCCTCTGCTCCGACCGATTTCTCAGTCTTTATCGGAATCGGGGAGCGATGTCCTTTCGCCCCGCTCCCTGCGTTCGATTCTTCTCCCGCTGATCGCCGCCGTCGCCCTCCTCGCCGTACCCGCCGCGAACGTGATGGACCTCTCGACCGACCTGGCCTGGAGCTCCTCAGCGGGCCTCGGGGCGGCGGCGCCGAGGGGACGGGATCTCGGATCAGATGTTGACCCGGACGTGGTATCTCTCCAGCCAGGCGTTGAACTGCAGCAACCCCTCCAGCGCCGCCCGGCCTCCCGCCGGGCCGCCGTCCGTCTCCGGCCGGTCGATCACCGCCCGTACCTTCTCCCTGTCGATCAGCGGCTCGGCCGCGATGTCCCCGCGGCCGAGCAGCCGGGCCGCCTCCGCGCGGACGGCCTCGGTGTAGGAGGGGTCCTGCGTCGAGGGGTAGGGGCTCTTGCGGCGGTGGACGACCGAGGGCGGCAGGATGTCCGCCGTGGCGGCGCGGAGCAGGCTCTTCTCCCGTCCGTCGAAGGTCTTCATCGACCAGGGGGCGTTGAAGACGTACTCCACCAGCCGGTGGTCGCAGAACGGCACCCGGACCTCCAGCCCGACGGCCATGCTCATCCGGTCCTTGCGGTCCAGCAGGATCTGCACGAACCGGGTGAGGTTCAGGTAGGAGATCTCCCGCATCCGCCGTTCCAGCCCCTCCTCACCCGGTAGCCGGGGCACCTCGTCCAGCGCGTGCCGGTAGCTGTCCGCGCGGTAGGCGGGGATGTCCAGCTTGCGCATCAGGTCCTCGTGGAGGAGCGCCCCCAGCCCGCCGAACCGCGCCATCCCCGGGGAGACCAGCCACGGGAAGGTGTCGGCGGCGACCGCCTCCGGATCGTGGAACCACCGGTAACCGCCGAAGACCTCGTCGGCCGACTCCCCGGACAGCGCCACGGTGGAGTGCCCCCGGATGGCGCGGAACAGCAGGTAGAGGGAGGTGTCCATGTCACCGACGCCGATCGGCAGATCCCGCGCCCGCAGGACCGCGCCGCGCACCGCCGGGTCCATGAGGTCGGCGGAGTCCAGGACGATGTCGGTGTGGTCGGCGTCGACGTGCCGCACGACCTCGTGCGCGTACGGCGTGTCGGGGGTGTCGCGCATCTCGTCGGGCTGGAAGTTCTCGGTGTATCCGGCGAAGTCGACGGAGAACGACCGGACCCTCCCCTCCCCCCGCTCCCGAAGCCCCAGCGCGGCGAGTGCCGTGACGGCGCTGGAGTCGAGGCCGCCGGAGAGCAGGGCGCAGAGCGGCACGTCGGCGACGAGCTGGCGGCCGACGATGTCGTCCAGCAGGTCGCGTACGCCCGCGACCGTGGTGGCGAGGTCGTCGACGTGCTCGTGGGAGTTCAGCTGCCAGTAGCGGCGCCGGCACAGGAACTCGCGGGTCACCCGGACGGCCTGGCCGGGGCGAACCTCGTACATGCCCTGGTAGACGGCGTGCTCGGGGGTCTTGACGAAGGCGATCAGCTCGCGCAGCCCGTCGGCGTCGACGGTGGGCGTCCCGGCGAGCGGGTTGGCGAGGATCGCCTTGGGCTCGGAGCCGAACAGCACGCCGTGCGCGGTGGGGTAGTAGTACAGCGGCTTGACACCCATCCGGTCGCGGACGAGCAGCAGCTCCTCGCGGCGGGTGTCCCAGATCGCGAAGGCGAACATGCCGTTCAGCCGGTCGGCGAGATCCTCCCCCCATTCGAGGTAGGCCCGCAGCACGACCTCGGTGTCGCTCCGGGTCTGGAAGCGGTGGCCGTGGGCGGCCAGTTCGGCGCGTAACTCGACGAAGTTGTAGATCTCGCCGCTGTAGGTGAGGACGGCAAGCGGCAGCCCCTCCTCCGCGACGACCATCGGCTGGCGGCCGCCCTCGATGTCGATGACGGCCAGCCGCCGATGGCCTATCGCGACGTGCGGGGCGAGCCAGATCCCCGCGTCGTCGGGCCCGCGGCAGGCCATGGTGTCGGTCATGGCCTTCGCGATGTCCGGTGACTGCCGGACATCGCCCTCGAAGTCCACCCATCCACAGATTCCACACATTTCGCCACCCCCGCGTCCTCTTGGAAGCAGTTATGCCCAGTCGAACGGCGTGCGGCATCCATATATGCCCTGACCTGCGATGACGGCCCCGGGGCCGATCAGCGGCGGCGCAGCAGGGCCAGGAACATGGCGTCGGTGCCGTGCCGGTGCGGCCAGAACCGCGCGTACGGCCCCTCGCCCAGCCCCTCGACCTCGGGGAGGTAGGCACGGGCGTCCAGCGCCTCGACGTCGTCGCGGCGGCGCAGGACGTCGCCGACCACGACGTCGGTCTCGGCCAGGTGCGGCGAGCAGGTCACGTACCCGACGACGCCACCGGGACGGACCGCCTCGATCGCCGAGGCGAGCAGGTCACGCTGGAGCCTGCCCAGCTCGGGAAGGCTCCGGGGATCACGGCGCCAGCGGGCCTCGGGGCGGCGGCGCAGCGCGCCCAGGCCGGTGCAGGGGGCATCCAGCATGACCCGGTCGAAGACTCCGGGCCGCCAGGCGGGCACGGTGCCGTTCGCAGTGATCACCGCGGCCTGCCGGGTCGTCTGCCACACCAGCCGCGCCCGGTGGTACTGCAGCTCGGCGGCGAGCAGGCGCGCCCCACCGGGGAAGGCCGCCGGCCCGGCGCCCGCCGCGAGGCCCGCCTCGTCACCGTGGGTCGCGATGGCGTCGAGCAGGCCGGCCTTGCCGCCGGGGCCCGCGCACAGGTCGAGCCAGCGCGAGTCGGCGCCCTCCACCGGGACCCGGGTCAGGGCCAGCGCGACGAGCTGGCTGGCCTCGTCCTGGACGGCGGCCCGCGACTCGGCCACGGCGAGGATCGCCCCGGGGTCGCCCTCGGGCAGGTAGGCCGCGTACGGGGAGTATCCGGCGGGCTCGGCGCCCGCGTCGAGGAGCTCCGCGACCGACGAACGGCCCGGACGGGCGACCAGGGTCACCCGGGGACGCTCGTTGTCGGCGGCGAGCAGGGCGGCCGTCTCGTCGAAGTCGCCGCCCACGGCGTCGCGCAGCGCCTCGACGATCCACCTCGGGTGGCTGTGGGCCACCGCCAGATGGCCGACGGGGTCGTCGGCGGGGTCGGGCGCCACGATCGGGACCCACTGCTCCAGCGACCGGGTGGAGACCTTGCGCAGCACGGCGTTGGCGTACTTCGAGGCGCCGATGCCCACGCGCAGCCGCACCAGATCGACCGTGGTGCCGACGGCGGCGTGCGGGGGCACCCGCGTCTTGAGCAACTGGTGCACGCCCAGCCGTACGGCGTCGAGCAGCGGCGGGTCGACGTCCTCCGGCGCCCGGTCGCTGCAGGCCGCGATGATCTCGTCGTAGGTGCCGAGACCGCGCAGGGTGCCGTAGGCCAGTTCGGTGGCCAGTCCCGCGTCGCGCCCCGACAGGCGGCGCTCGCGCAGCAGCGCGGGCATCAGCAGGTTGGCGTAGGCGTCCCGCTCGTCGACGGCGCGCATCAGGTCGTACGCGGTGTTGCGCGCCTCGTCGCGGACCGGCTTGGGCGGACGCCCGGCCCCGGCCGTGCCCTTGCCCCTGCCTCGGTTCCCGCCCGCTCCATGGCCGCGCGGAGTCGCCCCCCGGCCGCGCCCGCCTCGTGCGGCGTTACGGCCGTCACCACCAGCACTGCTCATGATCTCTAGGCCAGCCGATCCTCGTCCGTGGGCCGCACACCGCGGGCCCACTCCCCCGCCCCCATCAGACGCTTGCCCTGCGGCTGCACCTCGCCCAGCTCGACCGGGTAGGTGGCGGTGCCGACCAGGACGGTGTTCTTGGACGCCGCGATCTGGCCGGGGGCCAGGCCCGAGGCGTCGGGAACCGGTCGCAGGGGGCCGAGCTTGACCCGCTGGCCGCGGAACTCGGTCCACGCGCCCGGGGCGGGGGTGCAGGCACGGACCAGCCGGTCGACGCGCATGGCGGGTGCGGACCAGTCGACCCTGGCGTCGTCGACGCTGATCTTCGGGGCGAGGCTGACCCCCTCCGCGGGCTGCGGCACTGCCTCCAGCTTGCCGTCCTCGATCCCGTCGAGGGTGGCCGTCAGCAGCCCGGCACCGGACTCGGCGAGCCGGGCGAGCAGCTCCCCGCTGGTGTCCGCGGGGCGGATCTCCTCGGTGACCACGCCGTAGACCGGGCCCGCGTCCAGCTCCCTGACGATCCGGAAGGTGGCCGCGCCGGTGATCGCGTCACCGTGCAGCACGGCGTGCTGCACCGGCGCCGCGCCGCGCCAGGCCGGCAGCAGCGAGAAGTGGAGGTTGACCCAGCCGTGCCGGGGAATGTCCAGGGCGGCCTGGGGCAGGAGCGCACCGTAGGCGACCACCGGGCAGCAGTCGGGGGCGAGCTCGGTGAGCCGGTCGAGGAAGGCCGGGTCGCCCGCCTTCTGCGGCCTGAGCACCTCGATGCCCGCCTCCTCGGCGAGCTCGGCGACAGGGCTCGGATGGACCCTGCGGCCCCGGCCCGACTGGGCGTCCGGCCGGGTGACGACGGCGACGACGTCATGGCGGGGCGAGTCGATCAGAGCCCGCAGCGCGGGCAGGGCTGTGTCCGGGGTTCCGGCGAAGACCAGGCGCAAGGTTCCTACAGAGCCTTCCCGTGGGTGGCGTGCGGGGAGAACTTGAACGCGGGGGCCGACAGACCGTTCCAGTCGGCCTCGCGGATCGCCTTCATGGCGAGTTTGCGCTGTTTGGCGTCCATCCGGTCGATGAACAGCACGCCGTCGAGGTGGTCGGTCTCGTGCTGGAAGCAACGGGCCATCAGGTCGGTGCCCTCAAGCGTCACCGGCTCGCCGTGCATGTTGAAACCGGTCGCCACGGCCCGCAGCGCCCTGGGCGTGGGGAAGGAGAGGCCGGGGAAGGACAGGCAGCCCTCCTCGCCCTCCTCGTCCGCCTCGTCCGACAGGTCGAGGTTGGGGTTGATCAGGTGCCCGAGCTGGTCGTCCACGTAGTAGGTGAAGACCCGGAGCCCGACCCCGATCTGGGGTGCCGCCAGCCCGGCCCCCGGTGCGTCCATCATCGTGTCGGTGAGGTCCTTGACGAGCTTGCGCAGCTCCTTGTCGAAGTCCTTGACCGGATCGGCCGGAGTGCGCAACACCGGGTCGCCGAAAAGGCGGATCGGCTGAATGGCCAACAGGGGTCTCCTCACGCTTCAGGGGATCGCCCCAGTCTAAGGGCGCCGGCCGCCTCCCCCGGGCCTTCCCGCGCACCTCAGCGGGAGCGGGCCTTCATGGCGGCCTTGCGGGCCGACTTGGCCACCGCGGCGGTGCCGTGCCTGGAGCCGAGCAGGTCGAGGACGGCGAACGTGTCGGGGTGCTCCACCAGGGCCATCTCCTCGACCACGCGTACCAGGTCCTCTCCGGGTTCGAGCGCGTCGAACTCGCAGATCGCCTCGGAGGCCTCGCCCCGCTCCAGCAGCGAGGCGAGCGAGTCGACCGCGAGCCAGGTGTTGTCCGCGGGGGTGAGCGCGGGCGCGGGCAGATCGCGGATGTGCAGCCAGGAGGCGGCGTAGCGCCACATGGCGGGCTCGGAGAGCGCCTCCCTGAGCGGGGCCTCGGCCTCGGGGCCGAGCTCCTCCAGGATCGCGCCCGCGACACCGCGCCGGCCTGCCGTGCCCGAGGCCGCGACCTTGACCAGCTCGCGCGCGGCGGCCTCGGGGTGGCGGGACTCCAGCCACACGGTGACGGCGCTGGGCGCGGCGGAACCCTTCACGATCGCCTCGACCAGCTCGGGCGCGCCGAGGTCGGTGAAGACGGCGACCTCGGCGCCCGTCGGCGCGTCGTGGCCCTCCCTGATGAGGTCCTGGCGGACGGCCCACATGCCGAGCGGGGTCAGCCGGGGCCTGCCCGCCCGCGAGGTCTCGACCAGCCCGCAGTAGCCCAGGAGCGACAGGGCCGACTCCAGCTGGGCGGGCAGCGTGCCGGTCAGCGTCCTCATCTCGGCGGGACCGGCCCCGCAGGCCACCCGGTGCGACTGCAGGATGCCCTTGACCAGGGTCGCGGTGGACAGTCCTTCGCGCACGGCGTACAGCGTGGCGAGCATCTCGGCCAGGTGATCGTCGATCACGGGAGACCCGGTCAGGTCGTCGTCCGCACGGTCGAGGACGTCCATGACCACGCCGTCCCAGAACCCCAGCACGGCCCGGTGCGGCAGGTCGGCGGAGAGCGCCAGGGGGCCGGGGTCCACCCGGCCGCGGGAGATGCGCAGCATGCCGGTGTTGACCGCGACCACCCAGAGCAGGTGCAGCCGCGCCGGGCCCGGCAGGCCGAGCTCCGCGCACGGCGCGAACGGGTCGGGCAGCAGCCCCTCGGGGGTCACCGCGCGGGTGCCGGTCCAGGCGGCCAGCCGCTGGGCGTCGAGCACCAGCGGCACCAGCGGCACGGACGCGGCCAGCTCGGCGTCCGGGGCGAGGTCGACCGGCGGGAAGCTCAGCGCGTCGCCGCGCGGGGGGCAGTCACGGCCCGCGGCCGTGACCGACTCCTCCAGAACGGCTGTTCGCAGCTCGCGGGGTGCCGCTCCCAGCTCGTCCACAAGCCTGCGCAGCTCGCCGATGTCGAAGACGTTCCCACTGTTCCCGCTCTTTGCCACCCGTGAAACTTACTGCACTCGCGCCTCACGCATACACGGCTCAGCCGATGGCGCGGGAACGTGCCTTGAAAGCCGCCTTGCGGGCCGCCTTGGCCGCGTTGTGGTCCCTCAGGGAGCGTCCGAGCAGCTCAAGAACCTCGACGACCTCGGGGTGGTCGACCCGCCACATCTCCTCGATCACGCTCTGCGGCGGCCCGGAGGCGGACATGTTCTCGGCGAACGTCTCCGGATCCTCCTCGGCGGAGGGCATGGCCAGGACGAGCATGTCCACGCTCATCCAGAGCACCTCCTCCGAGGTGAGCGCGGGGGCCGCCAGACCGCGCGCGGTCAGCCAGTGGATGGCGTGCGGGCGCAGCTCCGGCTCCTCCAGGAAGGCCCGCACCGCCTCCTCCGCGTCGGCGCCGAGGCGGTCGACGATCGTCACCGCGATGCCCCTGGCGACCGAGGGCGCCCCCGAGACGGAGCCGAACAGCTCGGTGACCGCCCGCGCCGGACTCCTGTGCCGCAGCCAGCCCTCGATGTCGGCCTCGGCCATCTCGGCGGGCATCCCCGACAGCAGCCCCTCGATGAGCTCGGGTGCGTCGGCGAGGGCCAGGTCGGCCGCCTGGGGCGCCTCGATGCCCAGGTCGGTGTAGAGCCTGTGCAGCCCCCACAGGGCCAGCGGGGTGAGCTCCAGGAGTTCGTCACCCGGCTCGGCCATCCCGCAGTAGGCGAGCCGCCGCACGGCCTCGGGGACGTCGATCTCCCCCTCCTCCACCAGGCCGATCTCGTCCAGGTACTCCCTGACCAGCGGGATCGGCACGGGTGCCTGGAGCCGGTAGAGCATGTCGCACAGGCCGTAGAGCTCCTCGTCCAGGGAGACCTCACCCGTCACGGCACCGCCGGTCTCCTTCTCGACGACGAACTCGACGGTCGCGGCCCAGATGTCGAGCGGGTCGAAGTCCTCGCCGTCGAAGATGGCGGTGCCCTCGACGGTGACCAGGCCGGTGTGGACCGCGAGTTCCCAGAGCAGACCGGGGTCGGTCACCGAGAGCTGGGCGATCGCCTCGGTGGCGTCACGGACCCTGAGCCTGCCCTTGACGGTGGGGGTGCGCCCTCCCGCGAGCATCCACTGGACCAGCCTGCGCGCGTCGGTCAGCAGCGGCACCCGCAGGGCGCTCTGGGCGAGCGTCTCGCGGGGCGCCAGGCGCACCGGGGGAAGCGGCGAGCAGCCGGGGCAGTCACAGTGCTCGACGGCGGGCTCCTCCTGCACCGCCGAGACGGAGAGGATCGCGCTCCCAGCGCTCCCAGCGCTCTCGGTGCTCCCAGTGCTCTCAGTGCTCCCAGTGGCTCGCTCCAGCGAGTCGGCGCCCATCGCGCTGAAGAGGCTCTTGGCCATGCCGAACCTGGAGGTGTCGGCGAGGGCGATGGGCATCTCGGGCTCGATCCGGTCGAGGACGTTCCTCATCCGGACGGCCATCTTGCCGCCGATCTCCTCGGTCGAGAGCAGGAAGTCGACCAGGGTGCGGGCGGCGGCGACGGTCTCGGGGGCACTCTCCGGCGGGGCGATGACCTTGCGTGGATAGATGTTGAGCAGCAGCTCCTCGAAGGCGACAGGGGTGAAATCACCCAGCTCGTTCACGTCCAGATAGTCACTCGCGTAGTCGCAGAGCAGCCGCACCTCGTCCACGTCAACGTCCAGGCCGCGCGCACGCCCCCACGCGCGCAGGTCGTCTACGGCCCGATTCACCCATTCGATCGACACAGGGGAAAATTAACGGCTTACTGCCAGCACCGCGAATCGGGGAAACAACTCAAATCACATCTAGAGGGTCAATGCATACCTTGACCACCTCCGCGGCCTTGCGTGCGGAGCGCACTCCCACGGCTCCTTTCAGAGCCGCGGCCAGCGTGGAGCCGGAGCCTCGCGTGATCCGCACCATGGCACGTTCCCGCACTTGATCCCCCCTGGGCGAGGCCACCGGGACCGGGCCGAGCACCTGTGCCTCGGGGGGCAGCGCCATCTCGCCGAGCATTTCCCTGACCCCCGCCGGAGATCCGGTGAGCGTCGCCATTTTCACCGCCGGGGGGAAACCGAGTTCTGTCCTGTCGGCCAGTTCTCTCTCGGCATGTGTCACCGGATCCCAGCGCAGCAACGCCTGCACGACGGGCAACGAGGAATCGGCCAGCACGACCAGTTCGGCGGCGGGCCGCAGCAGCGCCGCCGCGTTCATCCACCGGCGCAGCGTCTCCTCGGCGGCGCGCAGGTCCGGTCTGCCGAGCAGCGCCCAGCCGTCCAGCAGCACCGCCGCCGCGTATCCGCCCTCGGGCACCGGCTCGGCTCCCGGGGTGGCCACCACCAGTGCCCGGGCCGCGCCGACCGTGGCCAGCACCCCGTCCCTGCCCGACGTCTTGACCCGTACAGAGGGGAAGGCCCGCCCCAGTTCCTCGGCGGTGCGGCGGGCACCGACCACCTGGGCCCGCACCCGCGCCCCGCCGCAGAGGGGGCAGCGCCACTCGCCGGCGATCCGGCCGCACCAGCGGCAGTACGGGGCCACGTGGCCACCACGTAGCGCGAAGGGTCCGCCGCAGTGCCCGCAGCGGGCCGGCGCCCGGCAGCCCTGGCAGGCCAGCGCGGGCAGGTAGCCCCGCCGGGGGACCTGCACCAGCACCGGGCCGCTCTCCAGCCCCGTGCGCAGGATCCGCCAGGCGAGACTGGGCAGCCGGGCGGCCCTGGCCGCCTCGTCCCTGGCCAGCTCCGAGTCCTCCCCCGCCGGACGGACCCTCGGCGCCCTGGCCCTGACCGCCTGGCGGGCCGCGACGATGGGCCCCGCCCAGCCCGTGGCGATGAGCTGGGTGGCCTCCGCCGTGCGGGCGTACCCGCCGATGAGCAGGCCCGCGCGGGCCCGGTGGGCACGCAGTGCGAGGACCTCCCTGGCGTGCGGGTAGGGGGCGAGCCGCTCGGAGTGCAGGTCGTCACCGTCGTCCCAGATCACCGCCAGCCCGAGGTCGGTGACCGGGGCGAACGCCGCCCCCCTGGTGCCGACGGCGACCCGGACCTGGCCCCTGGACAGGCGCAGCCACCGCCGGTAGCGCTCCGCGGGCCCGAGGTCCGCCGTCAGCGCCACATGCGCACCGGGCCCCAGGACGGCGCTGAGCGCCGCGTCGGCCAGGGCCACGTCCTTACCGTCGGGAAGCACCACGAGGGCTCCCCTGCCACCGTGCAGGGTCTCCCGCACGGCAACCGCGACCGCCCGTGGCCACCCGGGCCCGTCCTGGTCGGTGCCCGGCAGGGCGGTCCACACGGCTCGGGGGGAGCCCCCCTTCGCCAGCGCCGCCAGGAACGCCTTCCCCTCCCGGTAGTCCGCCCACGGTCCCGGCCCCGCGTCCGGCCCGCTCTCCGCTCCCCATCCCGGCGCCTGGGCCGGTCCGCTCCTCGCTTCCGGCTCCGGATCCGTCCGCTGCCCCGGCCCCTCGGCCGGTCCGCTCTCCACTCCCCGGCCCGGCTCGGATTCCGGCTCCCCCCGGGTCTCATCCGCTTCGGCCCCGCCCTGGGGCACACCCGCTTCCGGCTCCCGCCGGGTCTCACCCGCGACGCCGATCATCTCCGCCGGCGGGGCCGTACCCGCCGCGGGAACGGCCTCGGCCTCGACCCTGGCGTGGCGGGGCGGGACGGCCAGGCGCAGCACGTCGGCCATGGTCCCGGCGTAGTGGTCGGCCACCACCCGGGCCAGCGCGGCGATCTCCGGGGTGAGCACGGGCTCGGCGGAGACGACCCGCTCCAGGCGGGTCAGCTTGCCCTGGTGCTCGGTGGTCTCCACCCGTTCCAGCAGGAACCCGTCGACGAGCTTGCCCGCGAACCTGATCCGGACCCGGCACCCCGGCACCGCGGCGGCGTCCAGGGGGGCGGGGACGAGGTAGTCGAACAATCGGTCGAGATGCGGCAGCGGGGTGTCGACGACCACCCGGGCGACCGGCAGCTCCGCGGCCGGCTCCGGCACCCCTCTGACCTGCTCGGCCACCCCTTGCGCCCGGGCCACCCCGGCCGCTCGGACGGCCCCCGCCCGCGCCCTGGTGGCCCTGCCGGGCACGGGCCGCTCGCGTACGGCGTCGAGCGGCAGGAGGGCGTCATCGTCCGGCGAGGGGTTGGCGTGGGTCACCCGCCTGTCCTACCAGAAGCCGGCCCCCGTCCAGACGGTCGGCCCGTCGGCGGTATGGCACCGGGTGCGAGAAGCACCGGACACGGAACGGCATACCGGACGGACCACCACCGAACCCGACCGGCTGGATCGGCCGGCGAGTCCAGGCGGGCGAATCGGGCAGACCGGGTGGCACGGCGGTGGACCCGGCCGGGCGGACCGCCACCGCCCCCCGTTCTGCCGGGTCAGATGGCGCGGCGGTGGGTCCAGCGGCCACCGAGCAGGGTGCCGAGGATCGGCATATGACGGAGACCGTCCCCGTCCAGCCCCGCCGGGTCGTACTCGGTGATCATCAAGTCCGCGGGGTCGCCCGGGCGCACCCCGGCGCGGCCCCGGCCGGCCGCCGCCAGCGCCACCGGCAGCGAGATCGCCTGTTCCGGGTGCCACGGCGGCCGCTCGTCGTCGGTCCTGGCCACGGCGGAGGCGATCCCGTCCCACGGGTCGAGCGGCGCCACCGGAGCGTCGGAACCCAGCTCCAGGGTCGCCCCCGCGGCCAGCAGGTCGGCGTAGGCGAAGGCCCGCCCGGTCCGCCCCCGCCAGTGCAGATCGGCCACCTCCCGGTCGTCGGGCGCGTGGGCGGGCTGCACACCCGCCACCAGACCGGGCCTCGCGAACCTTCCGAAGTCCTCCGGGCGGACCAGTTGCGCGTGCTCGATCCTCCCCGGGCAGCCGACCCGCTCGAAGGCGTCCAGCGCGATGCCCACCGCCAGGTCGCCGATGGCGTGCACCGCCGGGGCGATCCCATGCCTGGCGGCCAGTTCCATGACCCCGTACAGCTCCTCCGGCGGTGTCTCCAGCAGCCCGCGCGCGTCGCCGCCGGAATACGGGTCCGCGCAGTAGGCGGTCCTGGTGTTCAGCGAACCGTCCACGAACGTCTTCACCGGCCCGACCTCCAGCAGGCCCCCCGAGCCCGCGACCGGCTCCCCGGTGCGCAACCCGCGATCGATCGCCTCTTCGAGCCGGTTCACCGGGATCGAGCAGCTGACCCGGACATCGACCGCCCCCCGCGAGATCCGCCGGGTCCAGTCGGTGACGTTGTCGGCGAACTCGAAGTCCAGCACGCCGACGACGCCCCTGGCCGCGGCGGCGGCGGTGGCCTCGGCCACCCAGCGGTCCAGCTCGTCCTCGGGGGGCGGAGGCATCTGGGCCATCGCGTCGTAGCAGTCGCGCTCGCGCAGCACCCCCGTCGGATGCCCGCCCCTGCCGATCACCGCCAGCGCGGCCGGGCTGAACCAGGCGGTGTGCAGGTCATTGCTCACCAGCACGATCGGGCAGCCCGGCGCCGCCGCCTCCAGCAGCGACTTGTCCGGCGTGTCCGGCCACAGGCCGTCGCGGAAGCCGTAGCCGACCGTGAACCCGGACGTACCCGCCTGTGGGGCGACGAGGTCGACCGCCTCCCGCGCCGACCGCGCCGAGGTCAGATCGATCCTGCGCCGGGCCTGCGCCCACTGCACGGAGTGCACGTGCGCGTCCCACAGCCCCGGCAGCAGGGTGGCGCCCCCGACGTCCACCGACTCGTCGCAGGCAGGAGGCTCCGGGGCCACCTCCGCGACCCGGCCGTCAACGATCAGGACATGGCGCAGCGGCCCACCGAGACCGATCCGCGCGTTACGCAGCAGCAGGCGAGCAGAGGGAGAGGACATGAGGAGACTCTAGGCGGACGACCGACGCCCCCTCCCCTCGGCTGCCAGGGCAACGGGCCCCCCGCCCGACAAACCCGACTGATCGCTCATTCCGGACTCCCGGGACCGAAGCGCGCTCGGCAGACTGTCGGGGGTGACAGACCCCCTGCTGAACGACGAACTCGACTCCGTTCCCGACCATGACCGGTTCGCCACCGTGGACGAGATCACGGCCGCCCTCACCCGGCTGGCCGCCGACCATCCCGGCGTCGCCTCGCTGAGGCGGGTGGGCAGCTCCGCCCTGGGTGAGCCGATCCTCTGCCTGAGCGTCGGTGACGGACCGCGTCACGCGCTGGTCGGCGCCATGCCGCACCCCAACGAGCCCATCGGCGGGCTCACCGTGATCCATCTCGCCACCCGGCTGTGCGAGAGCGCCGCGCTGCGCGAGGCCACCGGTCACACCTGGCACATCGTGGGCTGCCTCGACCCGGACGGGACCAGGCTCAACGAGGGGTGGTTCGCCGGGCCGTTCACCAAAGCGCACTCCGGCAGGCACTTCTACCGTCCGGCGGGTGACGAGCAGGTCGAGTGGACCTTCCCCTTCGCCTACAAGCGCGCCTACTTCGACCGGGTGATGCCCGAGACGCTGGCGCTGATGCGGCTGATCGACGACACCCGCCCGGCGTTCATGACCACCCTGCACAACAGCGAGATGGGCGGGGCGTTCTTCTACCTCAACCGCCCGGTGCCCGAACTGCAGGCCCTGCTCAAGTCCCTGCCGGGCCGGTACGGCGTGCCGCTGCACGCGGGCGAGCCCGAGCACCCCTCGGTACGGACCCTGGAGGAGTCTGTCTTCCTCGCCCCGCGGATGGAGGACACCTACGACTACTTGAAGCGCTCCTCACGGATGAATCCGGGGGATTCCAACCGTCCCAACCATGCGACTCTGCGCATGGTCGCGACGCTGTTGCTTGGCGGTTCACCTTCCGGCCCCGTTTACGCGGGTTTCCACGCCCCAGCCCACGATCCCGTTCTGGGCGACGCGGGCTCCGCCCTCCCGGCGGTGAGTAACGGCCAAGGTTGCGAGCTTGGTTATCGCTCACGCGTTCGACCGCGACTGACTGTACCAGCGCGTGGTGCGCTGCCTCAGCAGGTTCCGGTCAAGGCACGCTCAGGCGCTGGAGCGCCTTCCCGCGCCGGGCTTACCCCCATGGCTGAAGCCAAGGGTCCGCGCCCGGCATCTCCGATCGAGGGGATGGCCACCACCGCCGAGCACCACGCGCGGGCACCGGAGAGCGACCGGCCGGCCACCGTCGCCGAGCGGCAGGCCAGCCGCATGCCCATCGCGGCCATGTTGAACTTGCCCGGCTCGTCCTCGGCGCCGAGCGCGAGGATGCGGTCGGTCGGGACCGTGGGCC
>NZ_JBEXUE010000244.1:0-14936 GCF_040614275.1 Streptosporangium sp. NPDC006013 | reverse complement strand
CGCAGGAGCTTCTGGGGGGAATCGACCCCACGGCCAGCCGCGCCGCGGCCCGGTCGTCGGGTGAGATGAAGGGGGCATCGATCCGCTCGCTGTAGCCGTCCAGCAGGACGATCGGCAGTCCGCGCTCGGTCAACCGGGTGTAACGATCCATTTTGGCCGTGGTGTCGGCGTGCAGCCCGGAGACGAAGACGATGCCGCTGACCCCACGGTCCATCAGCAGCTCGGTGAACTCGTCCTCGGGAGCGCCGCCGGGCAGCTGGGTGCAGAGCACCGGGGTGTAGCCGTGCTGGGTGAGCGCCTTCTCGATGGCCTGGGCGAACGCCGGGAAGATCGGGTTGTCCAGTTCCGGGGTGACCAGGCCGATCAGCCCGTTGCTGCGCTGGCGCAACCGCTGCGGGCGCTCGTACCCCATCAGGTCGAGCGCGGTCAGCACCGCCTGCCTGGTCGCCTGCGACACGCTGGGCTTGCCGTTGAGCACCCGGCTGACCGTGGCCTCGCTGACTCCGGCCTGCGCGGCGATGTCGGCCAGCCGAATCGCCGTCCCGTCGGAGCGGGAGCGTGAGGTCTGCGCGAGTTCACCGTCCATCAATGAGCCACCCCACCATGCGGCCGAATCAGGCGCAAGCCGATCGGCATCCGACACCCGCTGTGAAATTCGTTTCTGCAACTTTTCGCAAACTGTAACATCCCAACCCCCGCAGTGGCATTCCGGTAAAGCTCTCCGGTCACGACTGACCGTCACATCAGGGAACGTAGAAGTAACCATCAGATGAGCAATTTCTAACGACATCTATGGACACACGGGCAAGTGTCGCGATGTACTACCTCATCAATCACACGGCTGGATCCGGGCGGGGGCGCCCGGGAGGAACGAGCGAGCATGAGTACCGTCGTCCTCGACAATGTGAGCAAGGTATACCCGGGTGGTTACCTTGCGGTCGACCGCATGAGCCTGCGCGCGGAAAACGGGGAGCTGCTCGTTCTGCTAGGGCCCTCCGGTTGCGGCAAGTCCACGTTGCTGCGGATGATCGCGGGCTTGGAGGAGGTCACCGAAGGGGACCTGTGGCTGGGCGGTACGCTCGCCAACGACCTCGCTCCCCGCGACCGTGACGTGGCGATGGTCTTCCAGAACGGCGCGCTCTACCCGCACCGGACCGTGCGCGGCAACATCGCCTTCCCGCTGGAGATCGCCAAGGCCGACCCCGTGATGGTCAGGGAACGCGTGACGGAGTTGTCCAAGGCGCTGCACATCGACGAGACCCTGGAGCGGCGCCCCGGAACGCTCTCCGGCGGCCAGCGCCAGCGCGTCGCGATGGGCCGCGCGATCGTCCGCCAGCCCTCGCTCTTCCTGATGGACGAGCCGCTCTCCAACCTGGACGCGGGCATGCGCACCGAACTCCGGATGGAGATCTCGTCGCTGGTCCGTTCCCTCGGGGTGACCACCATCTACGTGACGCACGACCAGGTCGAGGCGCTGACCCTGGCCGACCGGATCGCCATCATGAACCGCGGCGTCCTGCAGGACGTCGGCACCCCCGGCCAGGTGTACAACGACCCTGCGACCGCCTTCACCGCGGCCTTCCTCAGTTCCCAGCAGCTCAACCTGCTCGCGGCCACCGTCCGCACCCCGCAGAACCAGTTCATCCTGCTGGACTTCGGCCCGCACCAGATCATGATCCCCTGGACCGATCCCAGGGCGTACGTCATCTCCCAGCACGTCGGCCACCAGATCATCGTCGGCCTGCGCCCTGACTGCCTGGCCCCGGTTCCCGACACCTTCGAGGGTCCGACCTTCCTCGGCCGCGTCCGCGCCCTGGAGTACCACGGCCACGAATGGCTCGCCTACGTCGAGAGTGGCCTGACCTCCGTGGCCGTGCCCGAGCCGCCGGACCCCCGCCGCGGGACGAACGGCCTGGGCGCCTCCCCCCTCGCGGGCAGCCGTGTCCGGTCGGTCCTGCGCCGCCTGATCCCCGGCAACCTCTTCGACGGGGACGCCGAGCCGCAGCAGGAGCAGGAGCAGGTCAGCGGCCACCACCGCCGCGCCGACCTCATCGTCCGCCTCGGCTCCCGCCCGGTCTGGCGGGCCGGCGAGTCCGCCAGGGTGGGGGTCGACGTCACCCGCCTGATGCTCTTCACCATGGACGGCACCCGCATCGACCCTCCGCAGCGCTGATCCGGAGCGCCGCCGGAAGGGCGGCCGTGGGCCCGGCAACGCTGTGGCGGCCGCTGAGGATCCTCAGCGGCCGTCAGACCGGCCGGATCGTCTGAGCGATCCGGTCGAACAGCTCCTGCTTACCGTCGGCGTCGGTGCTGAGCGTGATGATGCAGGTCTTGTTCTCGGTCGGCACGTAGTACTGGGCGCCCTTGACGTCGACGCCGTTGGTCGGGAAGGTGTAGACGATCCGTGCCGCCTCCCTGGAGCCGATCGTCACCTTCCCCGCCGCGACGACCTTGGCCTTGAGCTGCTCCAACTGAGATCTGGTCTCCTTGATCAGCTGTTCCGTCGAGATCTGCCGCCCGGCCTGGCAGAAGCCGTTGAGGTTGGTCGGGAACCCGTTCGGGGAGGTCTTGGCCGACTCGGGGTCCGCCGCCCAGATTCCCTTGTTGTCGACCAGGGTCTGCAGGCTCTTCTTGGCCTGCTCCAGGGTGGGGCCGGACAGCCCGCTGCTCTTCAGCCCCTTGTTGAGATCATCCTTGGTCAGGTCGATCGTGACCCACTCCTTCGGGACCGCGACGCTGACGCCGTTGGCGGGACCACCGATCGGTTTGAAACCGTTGGGAACGGGTGCCGCACCGGTGCTCCGCCCGGGAGTGGGGCTCGCGGAGCCGGGGCTCGCGGTGGGTCCGGTGCTCTGCCCGGGGCTGGCGTTTCGCACGAGGTCGGCGGGAATCCATACCCCGGCGGTCCAGTCCCTGCCCCCGCAGGCCGTGCTCGTTCCCAGGCAGAGCCCCAGCAGGCTCATGGCCACGGTGTGGTGGCGGTTAGGCATCAGGCTGCCCTCCTCGCGGACCCGCGAGGGCCCGGTACCGATATGACCTGCGCTGTCTATCGGGGGGAGAGCTGACGCGGACGTGCGCGGTGGTTACCCGCCTGCCAGGCCGTGGCCGGACGGCCCCGACGGAGCCGGTCGCGACGGGCGGCAAGGCACGGTCGTGGGAAGTGGCAGCACACCACTTCTCACTTTCTACCCAATAGCCGACATATCGGAAACACTCAGGCCCGGGAGGCACGCCCCATGATGGAGACGATCTCCAGGACGCGGATGGCACGATCCAGCTCGACACGGTGGAAGGGCGGGCCGTCGGTGCGGGCGAGGACCAGGTGCAGGCTCATCTCCGGCACCGGAATGCTCATCAGCTGGTGATCGCCCGTTCCGAGGACGGCCGGTCGCAGCGGGGCGAGGTCCGCCCTCTTGACACCGGCGAGACCGCCCGTCCCGTCGAGGCCGGCCGGCGCCTGCCAGCTGCGGTGGACGAACTCTCCGCTCTCCGAGGACATGGTCACCGCCCACTCGGCGCTCACCAGGTCCGGCATGGCGTCCACGAGGGTGGCCAGCGCCCTGCCAGGATCGGCGGCGACGTACTTGAGCAGGTCGTAGTCCGGTGCCGCGCCGGGGATCTCACGAGTGGGCCAGACGCCCTCCACCCTCATCCCGGGGACGCCGGAGAGACGGTCCCTGACCGTCTCGGCGTCCACGCTGCCGGGCCAGGAGACCGTGAAGTCGTCCACCGCCCGGCCGACCTCACGTTCCAGGACCGTCACCTGGAGGATGTCCGCGCCCAGCGTGCCGAGCACCCGGGCCGCCTGGCCCAGGGCACCCGGCCTGTCGGGGAAGGAAACACGGAGCCGCAACATCATCACCGATCACCTCGCTCTGCGCACCAGACTGTCCTAGCCAGGTTTCACGAAGGTTCCGGAGAGATGTCCAGACTAAGACCTAAAACAGGTAAAAATCAGGATTGATATGCTCCGGCGGCGGGGGCTACGGGCAGTGCGGCGCCGGAAACGTCCCGGGCCAGGCTCGCGCCCCCGTACCAGGCGGGGTCGAGCTTGACACCACGGCCGAGCGCCGGGGAGCCGGGGCTCAGGCGCAGGTCCTTCCGGCTTCTGAAACGGGGATCGGCCACGATCGACCTGGGGCCGAGCTTGAACTTGAGGGAACGGCCCTTGTAGACACCGGCGTCCTCATCGGCTCCCTTGCCGTCCTCGAAGCCCACCTGCCCGCCGACCACGATGATGTTGTTGCGCAGCTTCAGGATGTTCGGCGAGCAACCGTCGTGGCAGGCCCAGCCGAGGGTGCTGCGGGCGGACAGGTAGACCGAGTTGTGCACCGCGATGGTGCCCTTCACCGGCCCGACCACGTGACGGGCGCCGCGCGTGACGAGGAAGGAGGTGCTCTTGCGCGAGGCGGTCACCACGTTGTGGGCGAAGATGTTGCCCTCGGCGGTCTTGCCCTTCTGCGCGCCCAGCTCGACGAAGGTCTTGTTCTCCCTGGCCACGTTGTGGGTGATCCGGTTGCGGTCGCCGTTGAACACCTCGACCGCAGCGCCGTCGGTGCCGTAGTCCTTGCTGCTCGAGTAGCTGCCGGTGATCAGGTTCCCGGTGACGAGGTTGTCGTCGCCGTTGAGCAGCACGCCGAAGGCTCCGGAGTCGTTGTCACCGCCCTCGTCGTTGACGCTCATGCGGTTGTTGTCGCTCAGGACGCTGTTCCTGACCACGTTGTACGCGCCGAAGAACTGGACCCCGGTGACGTTACGGTCGGCGATGATCCGGTCGAGCTCGTTGCGGCTGCCGCCGACCTCGAAGCCGGCCCACCGGCAGTTGCTGGCCCGCACCCCCACCACCCGCACGTAGGAGCCCGAGATCACCACGCAGTCCTCGCCCCTGCCGCTGATCTTCGGGGCCGCACCCTTGCCGTACGGCTCGACCAGGATGGGGCCGGCGGCGGTGCCCCGGCCGGACAACCTCAGCGCCCCCGGCCAGCCGCTGCCGCGCTTGAGACGCACGATGTCACCGGGACGCAGGGTGGCGGCGTTGACGTTGTCCAGGCTGCGCCAGGGCGCCGCGGCCGAGGTGCCCGCCGCGGCGTCGTCCCCCGCCCTGGAATCGACGTAGTACACGGTGCCCGCCGCCGCCACGGTGGCCTCGGGTAGTGCGACGAGCATGCCTCCCGCCAGGAAAGCCCCTGCCACCGGAGTGGCCCACCGTCTCGTCGATTTCATTCTGGTACGCTCCATCGCCGTCACCACAGGTGTGTCAGGCGCAGATCTTCGCACACCCGGGGTTTGGTCAGCGATCCGCAAGGACGGACCCACAGCCAGCCGTTACCTCCGCTTCACCCGCGGGCCCCGTGGCGGCTCCAGCCGCCGACGGGAGCCGCCACCGTGCGCGGCCGGGCGGACGACGAAGACGGCTGCCGCCGCCACCCCCGGAGGCCTTACCGGTGATCAGGCAGCGCCCCGGCGTGTCACCGACCCGCCGGGGCAACACCCCTAGCCCGCGTCCAGCCCGGGGAGGGGCCTGTCCGGGTGTTCGACCGCGATGCGGGCGTAGCGCTGGAAGGCCCCGGCGAGCTCGGCGGCCGTCTCGGGGGCGTACCCGTAGTGGTTGTAGACCACGGCGGCGAGCATGGAACCGTCCCGCTGCTCCTCGACGATCAGCTCGGGAGCGCTGAGGTCGAGTTCGCCCGGGTTCGCCGCCCAGTCGAGCCCCTCCTGTTCGCGCGGGAAGGGAAACGCCTCCGACATCAGGCCGGGGAAGTGCGGGGCGCCGAAGCTCTCGTAGTGGATCCGCGAGGGGAACGGCACCCGCAGCCTGGTCTCCAGGTAGGAGTGGAACTGGTGCGTCACCGCCCCCACCGACACCTCCCTGACCCGGTCGAGCAGCTCGGAGTAGGCGGGCTCTCCCGAGGCGTCGAAGCGCAGGACGAGCGACTGCACCAGGCAGCCGATCAGTGCCTCGTGCTCGGGCGCGGTGCGGCCCGGCACGGGTGACATCACCACCAGATCCGTCATCCCCGTCCACTGGTGGAGCAGCCAGGTCCAGCACGCCGCCACCGCCATGAACGTGGTCGCGCCCCGCGCCTGGGCGGCCTCCCGCAGCCCGCGGGCCAGCCCCGCGTCGATCTCGAAGGCGTGCCTGCGCCGGGAGAACAGGGCGGTGTCCCGGCGGCCGGGGAACGGCGTGAGGTCGCGGGGGGCGCCCTCCAGGACCCGGTCCCAGTAGGCCCGGTTGCGCGGCCACTGCTCTCGGGCGAAGGCGCAGTAGTCGGCGTAGGTCATGGGCAGCGGGCGCAGCGGGCTGGGGTGGCCGGTGCGCAACGCCGAGTAGACGATGCCCAGTTCCCTGAGCATGACGCCCAGCGAGAACCCGTCGAAGGCGAAGTGGTGCACGGCGAGGACCAGCACGTGGTCGTCCTCGTCGACGCGCACCACCAGCGCCCGGACGAGCGGGCCGCGCAGCACGCTGTCCAGGCGCATGCGCTCGTGCCAGACGATCCGCTCGGCGTCGCGCTCGCGCTCCGGCGGCGTGTCACCGGAGGC
The DNA here is from genome assembly GCF_040614275.1 of Streptosporangium sp. NPDC006013. Lineage (NCBI taxonomy): Bacteria > Bacillati > Actinomycetota > Actinomycetes > Streptosporangiales > Streptosporangiaceae > Streptosporangium > Streptosporangium sp. NPDC006013. The sequence goes on along the minus strand of NZ_JBEXUE010000244.1, from coordinate 8,393 downwards.
CACGACCTCGGCGACCTCGGGAGGCAGCTCGTCCGCGACCAGGACCCGCCCCGACGCGGTGACGACGGTGCGCAGCGGCTCGTGCCGGGCGATCACCGCCTCCAGCGCCCGGGTGAGGAGCGACACGTCGAGGGCGTCCCGGACACGGATCGCGGTGGCGCAGGATCCTATGTCGCGGACCGGCTCGCCCTCGAACATCCAGTGCAGGAACTCCTCCTGCTGGGTGCTGAGCGCCGCTCCCCCGCCCGTCGCCGGAGCGGCGGCGGCCGGGGCGGCCGAGGCGCGGGCGTCGTCGATCCAGCGGGCCTGTCCCCCCAGCTCGGGCCGGTCGAAGGCCAGGGCCGGGGTGACGGGCACGCCCAGGCGGTCGCCGATCAGGGAGGCCAGCTGGGCGGCCCTGAAGGAGTCGCCGCCCAGCTCGAAGAAGTTGTCGCCCGGGGCGACCTCGGGGACACGGAGCACCTGACGCCACAGGGCGCCCAGCTCCGTCTCGGTGCTCTGCGCGGTCACCTTTTCCTCCAGCCGGGTTCGGTCTCGGTACGGGGTCACGGCCTCCTCCAGCCGAGGATGCTGGGGCCGTGTGCGGCCAGGTCGCGCCGGACGGCCCGGATGAGGTCGGCGCACTCTTCGAGCGCGGGCACCGACAAGAGCAGATCGGCGGCGGAAGGGTGGTTCCAGAGCAGGTCCTCCAGCAGGTAGCGCCAGTAGGCCGGGCGCAGCTCGGGGAACTGGCGCAGCTGGCGCTTCTGGTTCCAGGTGTGGTGGAACCGGTCGGCGTAGGAGGGCCCGTCCCACTCCTCGGTCTCCACGATCCAGAAGCGCTCGGTGACCGGGCGCGGGTCCACGCCGAGGGAGCGGGCGACCGCGGGGGCGATGCGTTGCTCGGCGAAGGTCTGGCGGACGATCGGGGCGGTGCTCGAAGGGCCCGCGTTGCCGGTCATGAACGCCATCGCCGCCTCGGCGTACTCGGCGCGGTGCCGGTCGTCGAGAAAGACCGAGACGGCCATGTTCGCGGCCGGGGTGTCGAACGTCCAGCGGGACAGGTCCAGGCCCGCGGGATTGGGGATCTCCTCGAGCGGCGGGTAGACGGAGTTGCCGACCGACTCCCAGTGCGCGAAGACGAACCCGCCGCGCTCCAGGTGGTCGATGGGGCGGCGCAGGTAGAGGTCGGTGTCGACCACGGCGAACGGCGCGGTCCGCGACAGGGCCGCATGGCTCTTGCCCGCCGCGAAGTACAGGAGCGGGTCGATGTCGAGGGCGTCCAGCTCGTCCAGGCGGGTGTCGACCTGGTCGTAGAGCGCGTCGAGCCCCTGCGCGGCGGCGTAGGAGGCTCCCAGCTCGTCGGTCACCAGCTCGACGCCTCCGTGGAAGGAGCGCCAGGCATGGACACTGTGCACGCAGGTGAGGATCTCCTCGACCGGCAGGCCGTAGGGACCGTTCTCCAGCGCCCGGTCCCGGTGGCGGCGGAGACCGGCCCGGTACGGGCCGGTCCAGTTGACGTGGACTGCGGGGACGGTCAGGGACACTGGACCGGCTCCTTTCTCGTTGTTCTTCCGTCCGGCCCGGTCCTTCGGCTCAGGGCCTCGACACCGACGAGGTCGTCGGCCACGGCGTCCGGCACCTCGTCGTCGAAACGGGACAGCGCCCGGCTGCGCAGCGCGCCGACCGCGATCAGCGCGACCAGCAGGCCGCACACGATGTACATGAACGCGATGCCGCGGCCCGGCCCCACCCCGATGACCGCGCCCGCCGTATCGGCCAGCAGGCCGCCCGGCAGGAACATCGGCTCCAGCAGGCGCTCGCCGAACGGCGCGATCAGGGCCACGCCGAGCGGGATCGTCGACAGCGCGACCATCTGGTTGAGCGCGAAGACCCGGCCGTGGAACCGCTGGGGCACCTTGACCTGGACGATGGTGGCGTAGACGCCGTTGACGAGCGCGAGCGAGCAGGACACCCCGAACGCGCCGGCCCCGACGAACAGCAGCGACTCGTGCGCGCCGGTCACCAGACAGCAGGCCGCCAGCGCCAGCGTCCCCATGAGCACGCCGAGCATCCGGCGGCGTGCAGGGCCGCCCCACACGCTCATGACCAGGCCACCGGTCACCGCGCCCGCGCCGCCGAGCAGCGCGACGAACCCCGCGTCGCCGAGCGTCCCGAAGGAGAGCACCAGCGGCGAGAAGAGCAGGAACACCGGGGAGAGCACCAGGTTGAAGAGCGCGAAGAAGACCAGCATGGCCCGGAAGCCGGGCCGGCCCACCTGCAGCCGGAAGCCCCCGGCGATCTCCGCCGCGACGGACTCGTGGCGCTCACCGGCCAGCGTCGCGGGGAAGGCGACGCAGAGCAGCACGATCACACCCGCGACGTACCCGGCGACGTCGATCACCAGGATGCCTCCCAGCCCGGTGAGCGCGAGCAGCCCCACCGCGCCGAGCGGCGCGATGAACTGTGCCACGCCGGTGGTCGCCTGGACCACCCCGTTGGCGTGCCCGAGATAGCGTTTGGGGACCAGTTGCGGGATGGCCGAGACATAGGCCAGCCGCTGGAAGGTCAGCGCGACGGACAGGGCGGTGAGCAACGGGTACAGGTGCCAGACCGCCAGCTCGCCGCTCCACACCAGGATGCCGGTGATCAGCTGTACGACGAGCGCCGCGACGTTGCCGCCGAGCATGACGGCCCGCCTGCTCGACCGGTCCACGATCGCTCCGGCCAGCGGGGCGACCAGGATTCCGGGGATCAGCGCGAGCACCTGGAGCACGGCGAACCGGGTGAGCGATCCGCCGTCCAGGTAGGTGGAGATGGGGATCGCGAACTCGGTGAGCGTGGCACCCACGATGGTGACCAGCTGCCCGACCGCGATCGTCAGGAAGCGCGCCAGGCTCGGTTCGGGCGCCTTCCTTCGCCGCGCCTCCCGGCCGTCCGGCCCGCCGGAGCGGCCTGGGCCACCCGGAGCGTCCGGAACTCCGGGAGTGCCGGAACTGGCGGCGAGGCGCCAGGTGCCGCCGGCGGGCTCCGGCGGCCCCGCCCCCGGTACCGGAGGTTCCGCGAGGGCCGGGTGGACCGTGGTGACGATCTCGGCCAGTTCCCCGGCCCGGTACTTGAGGAAGTAGTGGCCGCCCTCGTCGAGCACGGCGAGGGCGGTACGGGACGACAGGAACCCCCACTCGGTGTAGCGCTCGCGGTGGAACTCGGTGCTGGGATCGCGCTCGCCGACCACCGAGATGATCGGGGCCCTCAGCGGTTCCGCCTCCTCCTCGACCAGCCGGGTGAAGTAGTCCTCCGCCTCGCGGGAGTCGTGCCGCATGTTGCGCACGACGAACGCCAACTGCTCCTCGGTCAGCCCGGACAGGTCGGCGCCCATTCCGGTCAGCCAGTTCACCTGGCCCCGGTCGGCGCGCAGCCGTTCCAGCCGGGTGAGACGGGCCCAGCGACCGAGGACGCCGCGCGTGGGCCGGGCGAACGGGAACAGCCCGCCGAGGTAGACCGCCTCGAGCGGGCGCCCCGCGGCCTCCACCCGGCGGGCGATCTCGACGGTCAGCGCGCCGCCCACCCCGCAGTGGCCGTAGAGCACCAGCGGCCCGGACACCTTGGCCAGGATCTCGGTCACGCACTCGGCGGCGACCTCGGCCAGCGGGCGTGGCTCCTCGGCCAGCCCCAGGTCGTGGCCGGGCACCGCCACCGCGTGCAGCGCGCACCCGGCGGGCAGGGCGTCGGCGAGCGGCTGGTAGACCACCGCGCTGCCGCCGCCGTACGGCACGCACACCAGGGACAGCTCGGGTGTGGCGATCTTGGGCGTCAGCTCGTACAGCAGGCCACGCGACCCGCCGTCGTCCGACTCGACGAGGGCGGCCAGCGCTCGCGGGCTCGGGTGGCCGAACAGGTCCATCACACTGACCGGCCGCATGCCGTCCAGGCTCCGGCGGAGCCTGGCGACCACCCGCACGGCGAGCAGCGAGTGCCCGCCCAGGTCGAAGAAGTCGTCCCCGGCGCCGACCCGTTCCACCCCGAGCACCTGCGCGAACGCCGCCGCGACGGCCTCCTCGACCATCCCGGAGGGCTGCTCGAACTCCCCGGTCCGATCCGGTCCGGCCGTCCCGGGGTCGGGAAGCGCGGCCCTGTCGACCTTGCCGTGCGACTTCAGCGGCAGCCGCTCCAGCCAGACGTAGCGGGTCGGCACCATGTAGTCGGGCAGCACGGCCCGCAGCCGCCCGCGCAGCTCGGCCACGCCCGATCCGGCGGGGGCCTGGCCGGTGCCGACGGCCTCGGGTTCCCCGGATGTCCCCGCCGCGACCAGGTAGGCGACCAGTTCCAGTGCCCCGGGCCGGCCGCGGGCGTCCACCACCGCGTGGGCGACGCCGGGGAGGGCGCGGAGCGCCTCGTCGACCTCGCCCAGCTCGACCCGGTACCCGCGGATCTTGACCTGGAGGTCGCGGCGGCCCAGGAACTCCAGGTCACCGCTGGGCAGCCGGCGGGCCAGGTCGCCGGTGCGGTAGAGCCTGTCCCCCGGCCCGCCGTAAGGGTCGGGGACGAAGGCGGCGGCGGTCAGGTCCGGGCGGCCGAGATACCCGCGTGCCAGCCGGTCGCCGCCGAGGCAGAGCTCACCGACCACGCCGATCGGCACCGGCCCGAGGCCGGCGTCCAGGACGTAGGCCCGGACATGGCCGAGCGGCCGCCCGATCGGGGTGATCGGCCCCCGGACGTCGTCCTTGGCCCGCACCTCGTACGTGGTCGCGCCGACGGTCGCCTCGGTGGGGCCGTAGTGGTTGACCACGCGGCAGACGCCGAGGGCGGCCAGCTCGCGGGTCCACTCCCAGGCCGAGCCCTCGCCGCCGAGGATGAGCATGCGGCGGGGCAGGATCCGGCGCGGGTCGACCTCGGCGGTGAGCGCTCCCAGGTGTGAGGGGGTGATCTTCAGGTAGTCGATCCCCACCCGGTCCGCGTAGTCGGCGAGGTCCGGGCCGGAGATCCGCGACGGGACGAGGTGCAGACATCCACCCGTGGCCAGGGCCAGGTAGAAGATCGTGACTCCGAAGTCGAAGGAGAGCGACTGCAGCAGGGCGTACCGGGCGCCGTCCACGATCTCGAATCGCTCGCGCACGTCGGCGAGGTAGTTGAGGACCTGCCTGTGCTGCACGGCGACACCCTTGGGCAGGCCGGTGGAGCCCGAGGTGTAGATCACGTAGGCCAGGTCGTCCGGTCCCGCTCCCGCTCCCACGGGGCCCTGGGGATCCGCGGGGTCTCCCGGGTCCACGACCTCGCCCCCGTCGAGCAGGACCGTGACCCGGGCGCGGAGCAGATCCGCCAGCGCCGGAGCGGTCACCAGCACCGTCGTCCCCGAGTCGGAGACCAGGTGGGCGAGCCGGTCCGCGGGCTGCTCCGGGTCGAGCGGCAGGTAGGCGCCCCCCGCCTTGAGCACGGCCAGCACGGCCACCGCCAGGTCGGGCGAGTGTTCCAGGCAGACGGCGACGCGGTCGTCCCTGCCGACCCCGTGACCGCGCAGCACCCGGGCGAGCCGGTCGGCTCGGGAGTCGAGTTCACCGTAGGTCAGCTCGGTGGCGCCGAAGACGACCGCGACGGCCTCCGGCGAGCGGGCCGCGGCACGCTCCACGAGCCCGTGCAGGGTGGTGACCTCCCCGGCGGCGCCCGGACGTGACGCCCTGCCGTTCCATCGTTCCAGGACGAGCTCGCGCTCGTCCTCGCCGAGCAGTTCCAGCTCCGACAGCCGGGTGTCCGGAGCACCGGTCGCGCAGCGCAGGAGGTTCTCGAAGTGGGCGGCGAGCCGTTCGGCGGTGCCGGGTTCGAACAGGTCCGCGTTGTAGGAGAGGTGCGCCCGCAGTCTGTCGCCGTCGTGCCCGATCTCCAGGGAGAGGTCGAACTTGGACAGGGCGAAGCCGCCCTCGAACAGCTCGGTGGTGATCCCGGGCAGCGGTGGCCCCTCCTGGTCCCGGCCGTGCAGGACCAGCTGGGCCTGGAAGACCGGGGTGCGCGACAGGTCCCGGTCCACCCCGAGCTCGTTGACCAGGACGTCGAAGGGCGTGTCCTGGCGCTGGTACGCCTCCAGCGCGGTCGCGCGGGTACGGCGCAGCAGGTCGCGGAAGGTCGGGTCGCCCGACAGGTCGCCCCGCAGCACGAGCGTGTTGACGACGAAGCCGATCATTCCCTCCAGCTCGGGCCGGTCCCTGGCCGCGACCGGGGTGCCCAGGCAGATGTCCTCCTGCCCGGTGTGGCGGGCCAGCAGGGCCTGGAAGGCGGCGGTGAGCGTCATGAACAGCGTGCAGCGCTCGCTCCTGGCCAGCCTGGCCACCTCGGCCGCCAGCGGCCCGGGGATGATCCGCGAGACGTAGGCGCCGCGCGCGGTCCTGATCCGAGGGCGCGGGCGGTCGGTGGGCAGCGCGAGAACCGGCGGATCGGCGAGCTTGGCCCGCCAGTACTTCAGGTCCTCCTCGGCGGGGGCCTCGCGGCGGGCCACGGCGTACTCGGCGTACTGCAGTGCGGGCGGCGGGAGCGGCGAGGGCAGCCCCGCGGCGAACGCCTCGTACAGGGCGGTCAGCTCGCCGCGGAGCACGCCCAGCGACCAGCCGTCCACCGCGATGTGGTGGACGACGAGGCAGAGCACGTGGTCGCCGGCGGCCAGCCGGATCAGGGCGGCGCGCAGCACCGGCCCTGCCGCCAGGTCGAACCCCCGGTTGGTCAGCTCGGCCACCAGCTCCCGCGCCCGCACGACCGGATCCGGCACGGTCTCACCGGACAGGTCGACCTGCTCCAGGCCGGGGCCGGACTCCTCGGCGACCTGGACCGGCCGGCCGTCCAGGCTCGGGTAGCGGGTGCGCAGCACCTCGTGCCTGGCCACGACCTCACCGAACGCGCGGGCCAGCGCCGCGGCGTCCAGCGGTCCGCGCAGCCGTTCCGAGACGTAGACGTTGTAGGCGGCGTCACCGGGGTTGAGCTGATCCAGGAACCAGAGCCGTTCCTGGCCGGGCGAGAGCGGGACGCCGTCGGCGCGGGCGGTGTCCCGCAGGTGGGTCAGCACGTGCTCAGCCCTCCCCGCGCAGGCGCTCGACCGCGGCGGCGACCGCCTGGATCGTGGGATCGTCGTAGTAGACGTGGAGCGGCAGGTCGGCGCCCAGGCGCAGGCGGACCCGGGAGGCGATCTGGGTGATGGTGAGCGAGTGCCCGCCCAGCTCGAACAGGTCCTCCTCCGGACCGACCTCCGCCGCCCCCAGCACCTCGCACCAGATCTCGTGGAGCTCGGCGGCCACGCCGCTGTAGGTGACCGGCACCGCCGGGCCCGCTCCCGCCTCCCGCTCTCCTCCCATGTCGAGGGCGGGCAGCGCGGCCCGGTCGAGCTTGCCGTTCGCGGTGAGCGGCAGCGGGGACAGGCACACGAAGTCGCTCGGGACCATGTACGGCGGGAGCGTCCTCGCGCAGTGCTCCCGCAGGTCACCGGGGACGGCCTCGGCCTCCAGGTAGGCGATCAGCCGCCGCTCGCCCTTGCCGTCCTCCCCGGCGAGCACGGCCGCGCGGCGGATCTGAGCGTGTTCGAGCAGCCGGGCCTCGATCTCGCCCGGCTCGATGCGGTGGCCGCGGAGCTTGATCTGGTCGTCCAGCCGGCCGATGAACTCGATCAGGCCGTCGGCCCGCCTGAGCACCCGGTCGCCGGTGCGGTAGAGCCGCCCGGGGCCGAACGGGTCGTCCACGAACCGCTCGGCGGTCAGCCCGGGCCGGTTCCGGTAGCCGTCGGCGATGCCGTCGCCCGCGACGCAGAGCTCACCCGGCACCCCGATCGGGAGCAGGCCGAGCCGTTCGTCGAGCACATGGACCCGGGTGTTGGCGAGCGGCTCGCCGATCGGCACCGCCGTGACGGGTTCGGTGATCTCCGCGCTCATCGACCAGATCGTCGTCTCGGTGGGCCCGTAGACGTTGATCAGACGGCCGGTCCTGCGCAGGATCTCGCGGGCCAGCGGGGCGGGCAGTGCCTCCCCACCGGCCAGCGCCGTCACATGCGGCAGGTCCAGCCCGGAGTCGAGCAGCATCCGCCAGCCGGACGGGGTGGCCTGCACGTGGGTCACGCCGCACCCGGCGATCCTGACGAGTTCGCGCCCGTCCCTGACGACGTCGCCGGGGACGATGACGACCCGGCCGCCGGTGACCAGCGGCAGGTAGAGCTCCAGCGCGGAGATGTCGAACGACAGCGAGGTCAGGGCGAGCCAGCCGTCCCCCCGGCGGGAGCCGAGCCGGTCGCGCATGGCGAGCAGCAGGTTGGTCAGGGCTCGGTGCGGGATCTCCACGCCCTTCGGGCGCCCGGTGGAGCCGGAGGTGTAGATGACGTAGGCGAGATCCTCCGGCGACGGCCAGCCGAGACCCGCCGGCTCTTCCGAGCCGGCCGGAGCGGAGCG
>NZ_JBEXUE010000243.1:0-15108 GCF_040614275.1 Streptosporangium sp. NPDC006013 | reverse complement strand
AGCAGATGTTCGCCGAGGTCCTGCGGCGCAGCCCGGACCGGGTCGTCGTGCTGGGCGCCGCCCGCCGCACCCGGGAACGCCGTGTGCACCGGCTGTTTCACTGACCCCTTCACGGAAAAATGCGTAGAGCGGATGTTGAGTTCGCTTTGTCGCGCGTATCGCTGAAGGATAAATTTTCGTGATCAGGCCAGGTGCGGAGGATCGATGAGACGCGGGATCAGAAGCCTGACGGGCGCGGGAACGGTTCTCGCCCTGGCGGCTACTCTCACGGCGGGAGCCCTGGACGGCGGGGTCACCACGGCCGCGAGCCAGGCCCGCGAGTACCTGGTCTTCTACGCCGACGGCGCCCACGACCGCGCGATCGACGCGATCGACGCGAGCGGCGGCACCGCGCTGTCCACGGAGACGAGGCTCGGCTACGTCGTCGCCAGCGGTCCAGGCTCCCGGTTCGTGGAGAACCTCGCCGGCAGCGACGCCGTCGTGGGCGTCTCCTCCGACCGCAGGATCGGCTCCGCCACCGCGGTCCCCGGGACAGGAGCCCCCGCGGCCCTCGGGCAGAGCGGTACTTCAGGCATCCGGGAGACCGGAATCGGCGCACCGGAGCCGCTGGCCGAACGCCAGTGGGACATGAAGATGATCGGCGCCACCGCGGACGGCTCCCACGCCACCGCCCCCGGCAGCAAGAAGGTGCTGGTCGGCGTCATCGACACCGGCATCGACGGCAGGCACCCCGACATCGCCCCCAACTTCAGCTACGCCCTGAGCCGCAACTTCGTGACCGACCGGCCCAAGGACCCCAACGGCAAGCTTCTCGACGGGCCCTGCGAGTTCAAGGACTGCAAGGACCCGGTCGACTGGGACGACGACGGCCACGGCACCCACGTGGCCAGCACCATCGCCTCGCCGGTCAACGGCCGGGGCATCGCCGGAGTCGCCCCCGGGGTCACCCTGGTGAACCTGCGCGCCGGCCAGGACTCCGGCATGTTCTTCCTCAAGCCCAGCATCGAGGCGCTCACCTACGCCGCGGACGCCGGGATCGACGTGGTCAACATGAGCTTCTACGTCGACCCGTGGCTGTTCAACTGCAAGGCCAACCCCGCCGACTCCAAGGCCGAGCAACTGGAGCAGCGCGGCATCATCACCGGCATGCAGCGCGCCCTCGACTACGCCCGCAAGCGGGGCGTCACCCTCATCAGCGCCATCGGCAACGGCGCCACCGACCTCGGCAGGCCCAAGACCGACGAGACCAGCCCCGACTACCCCAAGGAGTCCGAGCGCACCCGCAGGATCGACAACTCCTGCCTCAACATCCCGGCCGAGTCCGAGGGCGTCATCTCGGTCTCCGCGGTCGGCCCGAGCAAGCGCAAGGCCTACTACTCCGACTACGGCGTCGAGCAGACCGACCTGTCGGCACCCGGCGGCGACGAGTTCGACGGCGGCCCCTCCTACGACACCACCAGGGGCATCCTGGCCGCCGCCCCGGAGTACGCGCTGCGGGCCAAGGGACGGATCAGCGCCGACGGCACGCCGAAGGACACGTCGATCATTCGGGAGTGCCGCGACAACGTCTGCGCCTACTACCAGTACCTGGTCGGCACCTCCATGGCCGCCCCGCACGCCACCGGCGTGGCCGCCATCCTGATCAGCCGCTTCGGCAAGCCGGACAAGAGCGGCCTCACCATGCCCCCCGGCGACGTCCAGCGCCTGCTGTACGCCACCGCCACGAGCGAGGCCTGCCCCTCGCCCCGCAAGTACGTCTACAAGATCGACCTCTTGGCGGACGAGGTTCACAAGTGCGAGGGTTCGAAGGCGCACAACGGCTTCTACGGCCACGGCATCGTCAACGCCGCCAAGGCGGCCTCCGTCACCCCCTGAGGGCTTCACCAGGGCCCAGGTCCGTCCCCCCGGTCACCCGGCTGAGGCTCCGGCCTGGAGGGACGCACCTGGCCGTCAGGTGCCGCACCGATAGAGATCGGTGACGTCCTCCAGGTCGACCCGGGCGCAGCTCTCCTGGATCCAGGAGAGCCGGGGGTCGGCGTCGGCCCCCTGGCCGGTGAAGCCGGAAAGCTGGACGAACCGCAGGTCGCCCGCCGCCACCAGGCTCTGCAGTTCCGCCAGGTTCACCGCCTGGTCCGTGGCGTTGTAGCCGCCCATCGCGACCACGTCCTCGCCCGTCGCGATGATGTAGGGCGCGGCGCCGGTCGCGGAGAGCGTGGCGAGCAGGATCCGGGCACCGTCCCGATTGGCCCTGACGTGGTCCAGCACGCGTTGCCGGTCGGCGGTCAGGGTTCCGGTGGAGACCCCCCAACCGGACGGCCCGCCACCCCCCGTACCCCGGCGACCGCCCCCGCCCGGCGCGAACGACTCTCCGCCGTCCCTCCCGTCCGAGCCCGTACCGTCCTGCCGGGTCCCGTCGGGGCCGGTGCCGCCGGGACCCGCGCCGCCCCGCCCCGGCAGGCCGCGGCTCGCGCCGGGGCCGCCCCTGCCGGGCCCCGTACCGCCACCGCCGGAACCCGTCTCCGGTCCGGCGGTCGGGTTCACCCCGCCCATGCCACCGGGACCGTCGAGGGGTTCGGCCGCCGACCACGCGGCGGGGGCGGCGAGCAGGGCGACCGCCGCCAGTACCGACGCGACCGTCGCGGTCCGCATCGCCCGGTGGCGGAACGCGCGCAGCAGGACCCGGCCCGCCAGCAGCCCCGCCACCCCCAGCGCCCCGGCCGCCGCCACCGCCGGGGACAGCCACGCCGCCCAGTCGGGTGTCCGCCGTACCAGAACGACGGACCACAGGGCCGTCGACCCCACCGCCACCGGCAGCAGCGCCCACGCCGCGCCCACCGGCCGCAGGTACAGCCGCCACATGGTCACCGCCCCCGCGCCGCTCAGTGCCGCCACCGCCGGCCCCAGCTGCGTCGTGTAGTACGGGTGGAAGATGCCCTCGGCGAAGCTGAAGACGGCCCAGCACAGCACCAGCCAGCCGCCCCACAGGACCCACCCCGCCCGAGTCGCCCCGATGGCCGCCGCGCCGGGCCGCCCCTGCTCGCCCGGACCGGTCAGCCGTCCTCTCGTGACGTCCATGACGATCGCCGCGACCAGGGCCACCGCGCAGAACGGCAGCAGCCAGCTGATCTGCCCGGCCACCTGGTCGTTGAAGAGCCGGCCCCAGCCGGGATCCCCGCCCATGCTCGGCCCCGCGTTGCCCAGCCCCGTCCCGGCACCGTCGCGCGTCCCCAGCACCCGGCCCAGGCCGTTGTAGCCGACCACCAGGTCCCAGGCGCTGCCGTCCCTGCTGCCCCCGACGTACGGCTTGGCGCCCGGCCACAGGTCCACCGCGGCCACCCACGCCGTCGACGTCATCAGCATGACCGCAGCCGCGGCGACCAGATGCCGCAGCCTTCTCGGTGAAGGCTCCGCGACCAGGTAGGCGCCGAGCAGCGCGGGGGCCACCACCCACGCCTGCAGCATCTTCGTGGTGAACGCCAGGCCCACCAGCGCGCCCGCCGAAAGGAGCCACGCCAGAGGCCGCCCCCGGCCACCTCGCGCACCGGAGGGGCCCTCCGCCGTCGGCCCGGCCACCGGTCCTGCCGTGCCGGTGTGACCCGCGCCCGCGGTGACGGCCCGGGTCACCGCGTAGGCGGCGCAGACCAGCAGCAGCACCAGCAGCGTGTCCGGGTTGTCGTTGCGGTTCACCGCCACCGTGATCGGCGTCAGGGCCAGTACCAGGGCAGAGATCGACGCCGCGGCGGGGCCGGCCCAGCGCAGTACGGCCCTGTGCAGCACGGCGACGGCCAGCACCCCCTCCACCACCTGCGGCATGATCAGCGCCCAGCCGTGGTAGCCGAAGACCCGCACCGACAGCGCCTGCACCCACAGCGCTCCCGGGGGCTTGTCCACGGTGGAGACGCCCAGCGGGTCGAACGCGCCGAAGAAGAAGTTCGACCAGCTCTGGCTCATCGAACGGGCGGCGGCCGCGTAGTAGGAGTTGCCGTACCCGATCGAGTCGAGTGCCCAGCCGTACAGCACACCGCCGAGCACACACGCCGCGACCAGCGCCCACCTCGACCACCGCGGTTCTCTGCGCACATCCATGGCCACACCCTGCGGAGACCGGCTCAATGCCCGCTTGGCGTCCGATGAGGATCCGATGAGAACGCCGGCCGCAGGGGCGGGCTCCGGAGGGGCTCTCGGCGGAAACCGTGCCCCGTTATATTCGTTTTGTCACGTTCAAAAGAGGATCAACAGGCGGGTGGAGCGGTCAGGCCGGGGAAGGAGAACGGTTCTCCGGCTCCATCTCGTCACTGTGAGGATCCATGAGACTTCTAGCGCGCCCACACCAGCTTCCACCCCGAACCGCCGCCGGTGTGTTCCTCCTGAACTCGGGGCTGAGCAAGTGGTCCGCCGACGAGGAGACCGCCGCGGGGGTCCACGGGATGGCGGTGGGGACCTACCCGTTCCTCAAGAACATCAAAGCGACACGGTTCGTGAAACTGCTCTGCACCGCGGAGATCGCCCTGGGCACGGCACTGCTGGTCCCCGTGGTGCCGTCGCTGCTGGCGGGCGCCGGGCTGACCGCCTTCGCCGGAGGGCTGCTCGGGCTCTACCTCAAGACACCGGGCATGCGGGAGGAAGACAGCCTGCGCCCCACCCAGCAGGGCATCGTCCTCGCCAAGGACGTCTGGCTGCTGGGCATCGGCGCCGGACTGGTCGTGGAGGAACTCGTCCACGAGTGACCCGCGCCTCCGTCCCGCCCGGGGAGCAGGGCCGAACCGAGGGGTCTCCGACACCCGCGCTGTGGAACCTGAGGCTGCCAGGGGAGCGGCTCGTGTACCTGATGAGAAAGATCACGGTGCGGGTGACGCGCGGGGCGATTCGCAACCTTCCGTTCACCCAGGGTAGCGTTTGTGTCACCGAATTTTTCATCGCTGCCATGACCAACGTCACGACCAAGTGGTCTGTACCAATTAGGGTGGGATCCGTGACTCGTCGCGCGAAAATCGTCTGCACTCTCGGCCCAGCCACCTCCTCTCCCGAACGTCTCCGCGAGCTGATCGCGGCCGGGATGGACGTGGCCCGTTTCAACCTCAGCCATGGCAGCCACGAGCTGCACAAGGAGGTTTACGACAGGGTGAGGGAGGCTGCCGCCGAGCTCGGACGTGGCGTAGGTCTGCTGGCCGACCTCCAGGGCCCCAAGATCCGGGTCGGCAAGTTCGAAGAGGGCCCCGTCCGCCTCGGCTTCGGTGATGTCTTCACGATCACCACCGAGGAGGTCCCCGGCGACCGTGAGCAGGTCTCCACCTCCTACCAGGGACTCCCCAAGGACGTCCACCCCGGAGACAGCATCCTGGTCGACGACGGCCGGGTCCGCCTGGAGGTGACCCGGGTCGAGGGCCAGCGCGTCACCACCCGCGTGATCATCGGCGGCATGATCTCCGACAACAAGGGCCTCAACCTGCCGGGCGTCAACGTCAGCGCCCCCGTCCTCACCGACAAGGACGAGACCGACCTGCGCTGGGCCCTGCGCACCGGCTTCGACCTGGTCGCGCTCTCCTTCGTCAGGCGTCCCTCCGACGCCGACGTGGTACGCAACATCATGGAGCAGGAGGGCATCCGCCTCCCGCTGCTCGCCAAGATCGAGAAGCCGCAGGCGGTGGAACGGCTCCCCGAGATCATCGAGGCCTTCGACGGCATCATGGTCGCCCGCGGCGACCTCGGTGTCGAACTGCCCCTCGAAGAGGTGCCCATCGTGCAGAAGCGGGCCATCGAGCTCTGCCGCGAGAAGGCCCGCCCGGTCATCGTCGCCACCCAGATGCTCGACTCGATGATCACCGCACCGCGCCCCACCCGGGCGGAGGCCTCCGACGTCGCCTACGCCGTCATGGACGGCGCCGACGCGGTCATGCTCTCCGGGGAGACCTCGGTCGGCAACTACCCCATCGAGGTCGTCGAGACCATGAGCCGCATCGCCACGACCGCGGAGAAGAGCTCACTCCAGGCCACCCACAGCCTCGACCGGCTGCCGGAGACCACCGGCGGCGCCATCGCCCGCGCCGCCGCCGAGGTCGGCGCCATCGTCGGAGCCAAGGCGCTGGTGGCGTTCACCATGTCCGGTGAGACCGCCCGCCGCCTGGCCCGCTACCGCTCACCGATCCCGCTGCTGGCCTTCACCTCCGCCAGCCACGTCCGCAACCAGCTCGCGCTGACCTGGGGCGTGGAGACCTTCGAAGTGCCGTTCGTCCACCACACCGACGACATGGTCCGCCAGGTGGAGGCCTCGCTGCTGGCCCACTCCCGCCTGGAGAAGGGCGACAAGGTGGTCATCGTCGCCGGCTCCCCTCCCGGCACCGCGGGCTCCACCAACGCCCTGCGCGTGCACACCATCGGGGCGGCGGTCTCCAACCCCTCCTGATCGACACACCGGCGTACGGCCACCGCTCCGGCGGTGGCCGTACCCGTCTACGCCGGTCGTCCTCCGACGACCGGCGAACGTCAGATCCCCGGGAACACCCGGCGCAGGTCGTCCAGAGTGACGCCGTCACCGGTGACGGTCACCGACGGCGGGGTGTGCTCGGGAGCCAGCCTGCCGCCGAGCAGACGCACCCACGCCTCCGCCGGGAGCGACAGGATGTCGGCAGGCTCGGGGACCTCGCTGAAGCCGACGGTCTCGCCGAGAGTGAGGCCCAGCACCCGCTCGGGGTCCCTCGTCTCGACCCGGAGGGTCGTGGCAAGGCGCGGATCGAGGGCGTCGGGCCTGCCCATGAAGCCGATCATGAAATCAAGCGGCCCGGAGTACAGATCGGTCAGCACCCCGCTCGTGTCCGGCGCCACGGTGGCCGCCGGGTCGAAGGCGACCATGACGTCCCAGGAGTGCAGGGCGGCCTCGTTCAGCCGCATCCCGGCCACCAGAGCGACATCGCCGGGCGCGGGCAGGAAGCTCAGCTTGACCCGGAGCCGTTCGCGGGCGCCCGCGTCGAGACCCTCGAAGGCGGAGACGATCTCCGCGTCCACGACGAGGAAGTCCTTGGCCTGCCCCTCAGGGTCCTTCGCGTTCCAGCGATCCCAGACCTCGTGGTTGAAATCCTGACCCGGGGCGTCCTGACCGCCCAGCGCCGCCCGCAACGCCGCCAGACCGATCTCGGCGCCGCTACCGAGGTGGCTGAGCACCTGGGCGACGGTCCACTCCGAACAGGCCGAAGGCCGGGTCAGGTCGGCGGCGTCCAGGCCGCGGACGAAGGCCGCCAGCCCGTCATGGGTGGCGCGCAGGGCCGCGATGGTCCTGTCAGCGAGTGTGCTCATGATTCTCCTACCGAGATGGGGGGTCGCCCCGGACCCGCACCGATTCCTACCCGCCGTCGCCCGGTCACCATCATCCCGCCCCGCACCCGGCACTCACGGTCAGGCCCCCTCGTACTCCCACGTCCGCAGCGCTATCGGCCGGCCCTTCTCCTCAGCGGGAACCGGTGGCGCGTCCGTCAGGCGGTATCCCGCCGCACGGGCCACCGCCACGCTCGCCGCGTTACCCGCCTCGATCTCCAGCAACAGCCGCGACACCCCGACCGTGTCCCGGGCGAACCCAGTCATCACCCGCACCGCCCCCCGCGCCAGCCCCCGCCCCCGGAAGGCGGCCCCCACGCTGTAACCGATCTCCGCGACATCCAGGCCAAGACCGCTCAACATCAGCAACACCTCACCCATGGGCTCACCCCCGTCCACGGTGATCGCCAACTGCAGCCGCTCCCCGGCCGCCCGCCGCTGCCGGGCACGTTCCAGATAGGCCCGCGCCGCCTGCGGGCCGAACGGCGAGACCAGCGGCGTCCAGTACGCCACCTCGGGGTCGTCGAACAGCTTCACCATCGCCCCCAGGTCGCCGTCCTCCCACTCCCGCAACACCACCCCGTGCCCGCGGAGCAGCACCCCCTCCGGAAGACGCACCCGCCCGGCACCGGGACCGCTCAGCTCCGCCTGGCCGTTCTCCACGATTCCCACGCATCCCCCTCCGTCACGCCGTCTTCCGAGCAACCTACTCGCCCACCGGGCCGCCCCCCACCGAACCACCTCAGTACTTCGGCCCCACGAACTCGTCCAACCGCTCAACGGCCGCTCGCCTGGCCACGGAGATGGTGTTGGGCTTGGAATAACGCCATGCCACGCCCAGCATGTCGAGCGCTTCGCCGCAGAGATCGAGGATGTCCTGGGACTCGTTCACGAAGAGGTAGCGCGGATACTCGTACCAGTGGGTCTCGCCGGGTAACTGCCGTCGAACGCGGTTGATGATGCGACAACCATCGGAGTGCATCAGCCCTCGAACGAGATGGCCCGGATTCGCTGCGACGATCTGACGTTGCCAGGCTTCCAGTTCGATCAGGCGAGTGTGCTTCTTCCCTGGCCCATGTTGTGGGAACAAGTGCGGCCAATGCTTGGAGAAGGAATTGATTTCGGTACAGCCCTGTCTGGGCAGCATGCGGACCTTGTTGTCCGGTCTGATGGATATAAGTGCCTTAATGCACTCTTCCTGTAGTCCTGGCCATGTATCGGCGCACATGATGCGCAATGACCACACTTGCTTGGAAGGGTCGCCGATGGTGCTGATGTAGCCGTCTCCAAGGTAGAGGCCGAGAAGGTAGGCGTACTTGTCTGGTGGGGCGGGAAGCTCCGGAATCTCCAGGCAGCGAGGGCAGGAAGCCACCCGTCGGACTAGGTGGTCCGGACGTTCCCGCCATGCCCTGACGGTCGACCGTGAAATGCCGGTGCGGCGGCTGACCGCGCTGATCGTCTCGCCCGAGTCGAGGAGATTGCGAACTCTTTCACGGATAGTTACATCGTACATACGGAAAGTGTTTCAGTTGGGTACGACAAAACCGCCCGGCCGTGCGGCCGGGCGGTTGAAGCGTGCCCCGGGTGGGACTCGAACCCACACTGTACGGGTTTTGAATCCGCTCCCTCATGCCAATTGGGGTACCGGGGCAGGAATCCGGACACGTCCGAATTTATCCAAAACGCTTGTCGTGCAGCCTAACCGATGACGATCGCTTGACCGGCATCGGCGTAGTCCTAATCTAGCGGACGTCGGTACTCTCTTGCTCGTGAGTACGCAGCGGCGAGTGGTGATCGCGGAAGATGAAGCACTGATCCGTCTCGACCTCAAGGAGATGTTAGAGGAAGAAGGATACGAGGTCGTCGCGGAGGCCGGGGACGGGGAGTCGGCGGTCAAGCTGGCGATGGAGCAGCGGCCCGATCTGGTGATCCTGGATGTGAAGATGCCCATCCTGGACGGGATCTCGGCGGCCGAGCAGATCGTGTCGCAGCGGGTCGCGCCGTGCCTCATTCTCACGGCCTTCTCGCAGCGTGACCTGGTGGAGCGGGCGAGGGACGCCGGTGCGATGGCGTACCTGGTGAAGCCGTTCACGAAGTCGGATCTGGTGCCGGCGATCGAGATGGCGGTCAGCAGGCATCAGGAGATCGCCGCGCTGGAGCGGGAGGTCGGGACGCTCTCCGAGCGGTTGGAGACGCGCAAGCTGGTGGAGCGGGCGAAGGGTCTGCTGATGGAGCGGCATGGGTGGAGTGAGCCGCAGTCGTTCCGGTGGATTCAGAAGGCGTCGATGGATCGCAGGCTGAGCATGCGGCAGGTTGCGCAGATCGTGGTCGCGGACGCGGATCGGGGCGGGGGCGGCTCCGAGATGGGGGCGGAGGAGCCCTGAATCGGACTCTCTGGTTCTTTTCGCAGGCCCGTGCCTGTCGGGGGTGTGGTTCGCGGAGGAGGCGATGTGGGCTTCCTGGGGGCCGGTGTGATGGCCGTTGGGGTGGCGAGGTTGCCAGTGACCATGGCTTTTGCGGCTGATAGCCGAAAAGGATCGGTGTTATAAAGAAACGGTAACGGCGGGCCGTCCTGTATCGACCCGTGACATCGGCTGGCTGTACTAACCGACACAACCCCCTGGCCACCCGCCAGGGAAGGGCATCTGTGAACCCGGTCCTGACGAGGGAACGGGCGAAAGGAAGGCAACCTTGCGGCCTAAGACTGCACGCCTCGGTGGAGTGCTTGCCGCCGGTGTGGCGCTCACCCTCGGTCTCGCTGCCTGCGGTGACGGTGGTACGGAAGCCACGCCGGCTGAGGGTGGCTCCAGTGCTGCCGCCCCCGGTACCATCAAGCTTGGCTTCATGGGAGACCTGACCGGCGCCAATGCCGGCATCGTCATTCCCCCCCGGAACGGTGCGAAGCTCGTCATCGACGAGTACAACAAGACCAACCCGGCTGTGAAGATCGAGCTGGTCGAATACGACAGCCAGGCGGACCCGTCGAAGGCGGTCGCCCTGGCCCAGCAGGCGATCAAGACCGACAAGATCGTTGGTCTGATCGGTCCTGCGTTCTCCGGTGAGTCCGCCCAGGTGGCGCCGGTGCTGGAGGAGGCGAAGCTGCCGAGCGTCTCGGCGTCCGCCACCAACGCCGCGCTGTCGGCGAATGGTTGGAAGTACTGGCACCGGGTGCTGCCGAGTGACAACGTTCAGGGCCCCGGTATCGGTGACTTCATCGCGACGGGCCTCGCCGCGAAGAACGTTTTCGTCATCGACGACAAGTCCGAGTACGGCAAGCCGCTTGCCGACGCGGTCAAGGGCGCGCTTGAGGCCAAGAGCGTGAAGCTGACGACCGACTCGCTTGACCCGACCGAGAGTGACTTCTCCTCGGTGGTGAACAAGGTCGCGGCCGCCAAGCCTGACGCGATCTTCTTTGGTGGTTACTACGCCGCGGGCGGCAACCTGCTCAAGCAGCTCCGCGACAAGGGTGTCAAGGACGCGAAGTTCCTGTCCGGTGACGGTTCGCTGGACAAGGGTCTGATCGACGGCGCCGGTGCCGCGAACGCCGAGGGCGCGCTGGTCGGCTGCCCGTGCTACATCGCGACCCCGGATGTGACCGACGCCAAGGTGAAGGCGTTCGCCGACGCTTACAAGGCCGCTTACAGCGCGGACCCGGCGATCTACGCGGCCGAGGGTTACGACGCCGCGACGGTCTTCGTCGAGGCGATCAAGGCGGGCAACACCACTGCTGAGAAGATCAACGAGTTCATCGCCACGGTGGACTTCGCGGGTGTCTCCAAGCAGGTCAAGTTCGAGGCCAACGGTGAGGTCTCGGCGAAGGACATCTACATCTACCAGGTCAAGGATGGTGCCATCGGCCTGCTGGGCAAGGCCACCGAGGCCAAACTGGGTTAGTCCGGCGCTGAAGGAGATTAGGTAGTCGGCGCGCGGGGAGCGGGAACGCGCAGTGCGTTCCCGCTTCTCGCGTACTTCCAGAGAGTCCACGAGGTTCTGCTGGAGGCGGTGTGCTACCCGGAAGTGCAGGCGACCCCCGCTAGAAGTGGTAAACCCTAGTGCTCAATGACTTCATCAATCAATTCTGGCCGGCGACGATCGACGGCCTGGCCTTCGGCTCGATCTACGCCCTGATCGCGCTCGGCTACACCATGGTGTACGGCGTGCTGCGGCTGATCAACTTTGCGCATTCAGAAGTTTTCATGATCGGTACGTTCGGTGCGATGCTGGTGCCGTTCGTGTTCGGCATCAACTCACCGCTGACCGGCATCGCGCTGGTCGGTGTCGTGGTGGCGATGATCCTGGCCGGCATGCTCGCCTCGGCGGGCACCGCGATCGCGCTGGAGCGGATCGCCTACCGGCCGCTGCGCAAGCGCGGCGCGTCCCGGCTGGCGGCGCTGATCTCGGCCATCGGCGCCTCGATCTTCCTCCAGGAGTTGTTCGCGCTCCTGGTGATCCCGGAGGTCTTCAACCGTCCGGAACAGGGCCGTATCCAGATGGCTCTGCCCCGGCTGATGGAGCGGAGCGAACTTTTCTCGCTCTTCGGACACCCCGTCCGGATCGACCAGATATTCGTTATCGTCGCGGCGATCGGCATGATGATCGCGCTGGACGCCCTGGTGAACCGCTCGAAGATCGGCCGGGGTATTCGCGCTACCGCGCAGAACCCCGAGGCGGCCGTGCTGATGGGTGTCGACATCAACAGGATCGTCCGGATGACCTTCCTCATCGGCGGCGGCATGGCCGGTGTGGCGGGCTCGCTCTATCTGATCTCGTACGAGAACACGCACTACCTTGTTGGATTCCTCTTCGGTATCAAGGCGTTCACCGCGGCGGTCCTGGGTGGCATCGGCAACCTGCGCGGCGCCCTGGTGGGTGGAATCACGCTCGGACTGGTGGAGAACTACGGAGCCATCTTCTTCGGCTCCGACTGGAAGCACGTGATCTCCTTCACCATCCTCGTCTTGGTCCTGATGTTCCGCCCCACCGGAATCCTCGGTGAATCACTCCAGCAGGCGCGCGCATGAACCAGAAGAATTCCCTGGCAGGTATCCGCAATGGCCTCGGCCGCTTCGGCGACGCCATGCACGATCGCTGGCTGAGCACTCCCGGCTGGCAGCGCTGGACGCTGTACGTGCTCCTGATCGTCGGGGCGCTGCTGCTGCCGTCGGAGAGTCTCGCCCCCTTCATGTCGCCCTACACCGACTGGGCGAGCATCCTGTTCTTCCCGATCGGGACGTATGTGGTCCTGGCGATCGGCCTGAACGTGGTGGTCGGTCAGGCGGGTCTGCTCGACCTGGGTTTCGTCGCGTTCTACGCCGTGGGCGGTTACGCGATGGCGCTGATCGGTACCCGGCTGGGCTGGAACTTCTGGCTCATCCTGCTGGTCGGCATCGGGATCTGTGCCCTGTCGGGCCTCACCCTGGGCGCTCCGACGCTGCGGTTGCGCGGTGACTATCTGGCGATCGTCACGCTGGGCTTCGGTGAGATCATTCGTATCACCGCCCGAAACACCGACGAGATCGGTGGCCCGAACGGCATCCGCGGCATTCCGCACCCGCCGAGCATCGAGGACTTCCAGCTCTTCGGGATCAACTTCTCCGAGGTGTTCGGAGTGGATCCGCTCAAGTACGGCGTGCTGGACCCGCGTCCCTACTACTACCTGCTGGTCGCGCTGGCCGTCGTCGTGATCATCCTGGTCAAGCGCTGGGAGAAGAGCCGGGTCGGGCGTGCCTGGGCGGCGATCCGTGAGGACGAGGACGCGGCCGAGGTCATGGGCGTGCCGACGTTCCGCTTCAAGATGCTCGCCTTCGCGATCGGTGCCTCCATCGGTGGCGCGATGGGCGTGCTGTGGGCGGCGAAGGCCATCTCGATCAACCCGAACGACTTCCAGTTCCTGCTGTCGGCGACGATCCTGGCCGCGGTGGTCATGGGTGGTTCGGGCAACCTGCCGGGTGTCATGCTGGGTGCCTTCCTGGTGGCCTGGCTGCCCGAGCGGTTCCGTGGCCTGCAGGAGTACCGCATGCTGATCTTCGGCGCGGTGCTGGTGGCGTTGATGATCTTCCGTCCGGAGGGTCTGCTGCCGTCGCGTCAACGCAAGGCGGAGTTGCAGGAGGGAACAGGCGGGATGGGTACGCTCGGGGCCGAGGTTCCCGGGCCCGATTCGCAGGTTGAGGAGGTGGCTTCCAAGTGAGCGCCGAGGTGAATCCGGCCACTGTGACCTCGGAGGTGGCACAGCCGGAGCGGAGCGGCCGCACCATGTTGGAGCTGCGGAACCTCGTGATGCGGTTCGGCGGTGTCACGGCGCTGCGCGAGGTCGACCTGACCATCAAGGAGGGGGAGATCTTCGCGCTCATCGGCCCGAACGGCGCCGGCAAGACCACGGTCTTCAACGTGGTGACCGGGGTCTACCAGCCGACCGAGGGCGAGGTCCGGTTCCTGGACGAGAAGATCAGCGGCGTCAAGCGCTTCAAGATCACAAAGCGGGGTATCGCCCGCACGTTCCAGAACATCCGCTTGTTCCACAACATGACGGCCATCGAGAACGTCATGGTGGGCGCGGACGCGCACCACAAGTCGGGCATGGTCAGCGTGGCGCTGGGGCTTCCCTGGCACCGCAGGGCCGAGCGCGACGGGCGTGCGCTGGCGATGGAGCTGCTCGACTTCGTCGGCATCTCGCACCGCGCGCAGGACCACGCCAAGAACCTGCCCTACGGTGACCAGCGCCGTCTGGAGATCGCCCGCGCCCTGGCGACCAACCCGAAGCTGCTGCTGCTGGACGAGCCCGCCGCCGGTATGAACCCGGCGGAGAAGGTGGCGCTGCAGCAGCTGATCCGGGACATCCGGGACGCCGGGCGGACGATTCTGATCATCGAGCACGACATGAGCCTCATCATGGGCATCAGTGACCGCATCGCGGTGCTGGACTTCGGCCAGAAGATCGCCGATGGCCTGCCGGACGAGGTGCGGACCGACCCCCGGGTCGTCGAGGCGTATTTGGGAGCTCCCGCCGATGCTTCTTGAGGTCAAGGACATCCATGTCCACTACGGCAAGATCGAGGCGCTCAAGGGCATCTCGGTCGAGGTGAACGAGGGCGAGATCGTCACGCTCATCGGGGCGAACGGGGCGGGTAAGACCACCACCCTGAAGACGATCTCGGGCCTGCGCCCGCTGTCGTCGGGGAGCGTCGTCTTCGCTGGCGAAGACATCAGCAAGATGCCCGGCCACAAGCGGGTCATCGCGGGTCTGGGGCAGGCGCCCGAGGGCCGGGGCGTGTTCCCGGGCATGACGGTGCAGGACAACCTGCTCATGGGCGCCTACACCCGCTCGGGTGATTTCAGCGCGGACCTGGACGAGGTCTACGAGCTGTTCCCCCGCCTGAAGGAGCGCAGGACCCAGATGGGCGGCACGATGTCCGGAGGTGAGCAGCAGATGCTCGCCATCGGCCGCGCGCTGATGGCCAAGCCCAAGCTGCTCCTGCTCGACGAGCCGTCGATGGGTCTGGCGCCGCTGATCGTGCAGCAGATCTTCTCGATCATCGAGGAGATCAACCGCCGGGGCACCACGGTGCTGCTGGTGGAGCAGAACGCCCAGCAGGCGCTGAAGCTGGCCCACCGCGCCTACGTCCTGGAGACCGGGCAGGTGGTCAAGAGCGCGCCCGCGGACGAGCTGCTCAACGACCCGGCCGTGCAGGCCGCCTATCTGGGCGGTGGAGCGGCGCACGACCTGGTCGAGGAGGCGGCGGGTGCTCCCGGCTCCGCCTCCGCTCCGGAGGAGCCGGCCTGATCCGTGCCTTCCACGGCAGG
>NZ_JBEXUE010000242.1:0-15194 GCF_040614275.1 Streptosporangium sp. NPDC006013 | reverse complement strand
CACGTGTCCCCCAGCACGAGGTGCCTCACAAGCGGCTCCGCATGACGTATCCGAGCACCTGGACGGGGCGCGGCTCCGTCGGAGGGAGTCGCCGTGCGAGACGCGTACGGTGGCGGCGTGCAGCGCGAGCCGCCCCCGCGTGCCCCGGGACCGTTACTTGATCGCGGCCAGGTCCACGACGTGCACCCTGTCCCCGATCCGGTAGGTCATCAGCCGGTCGAGGCCACCGTCGGGGACTCCGATGCTTCCGTCCTTGGTGGGCCGGATGCCCAGGTCGGCGGACCTGCCGGTGACCATGTCGTACAGGGCGACGCCCTTCTGGCCGATCAGTTTGAAAAACCTTTCCAGCCCGGGATCATCGCCCAGCTGGACGTTCCGGGGCAGTGCGCGCTCCCGTGAACCGTCGCGGTCGCGGACGAAGCGGCGCGGGAGCTCCCCCTCCGGCGGCATCATGCCGTAGCACAGGTCGACGCCGCACCTGACCAAACTCTCACCGGGCCTGACCAAGGCGTCGCGCCGTTTCCGCGTCTCGACGTTGAACAGCTCGCTGAAGACGACCAGCTTGCTGAGATCGGCGTGTTTGGTGTGCCGGCCCACCCACGGCCAGCGCAGGAGGTGTCGCCCCTCGGTACCCGGTACCGCTCTCGGCTCGCCGCCGCGCAGCGGCACCCGGTAGACCCCGCCGCTCTCACGGGAGAAGACCACATCCGAGCCGACCACGGCCAGCGCGCGGATGTGCCCCTGCTTCATCACGTTCTCCAGCTGGACGTCGGTCACCTGCCGCGGCCGACCGCCGCCGGTGGGCACCGTCCAGATCCGGGCGACCCGCTGCCCGCCAGGCTTCTTGTACGACGCCCACCAGACGATGTTCCCGCCGCCTGCGGCGACGCCATCGGCGAAGATCGCGGACCCTCGGGTGGGGGGGATCTCGGCGATCCGTGTGGGTCTGCCGCTTGCGAGGTCGTAGGTCCACAGGAACTGCCTCGTCCCGTCGGACACCCCCGTCATGACCAGCAGCGTGCGATCGTCGAGGAGCAGTTGCGGGTGGTACTCCCGGCCGTCGGGCAGCTTGGCGGGGATCTTGTGCAGGGCTCGCGGCCATACCCGCTCGATACGCGGGGGCAGCTTCTCCGCCGGTTCGGGCTCCGGCCGCGGCGTCGGTCCCGGTGTGCCCGTGGCGTTCACCGCGGGTTCCGGCACGGCCCGCGCCCCCAGGGCTCTCACCGCCGCACCCGCCCCGCCGGCCACCACGAGCACGGCCACGGCGGCGAGCAGCGCCGCGGGCCGTGCCCGCCTGCGGCGATATCGCGCGCCGACCCCCTCGGACAGCTCGTACGGCGTCCGCCGGGGCACCTGGTCCGCCGCCGTGGCCAGGACCCGGGTCAGTTTCTCCTCGATGTCGGTCATCGCTTGCTCCCGTAGGCCGCCGGTGAGTGGGAGAGGGAGGAACGCAGCGTGGCCAGCGCCCGGGAGGCCTGGCTGCGCACGGTACCCATGGAGATGCCGAGCACCTCGGCGACCTCCGCGTCGGTCAGCTGCTCGTAGTAGCGCAGTACCAGCACCGCGCGCTGTCTGCGGGGCAGCGCGGCCAGCTCCTGCCAGAGCCCCTGCTCCTCGTCGGAGGGGAAGACCACCTGCCAGCTCCGCTCGGGCGGCTCCCCGGTGAGGTGTTCGCGTCTGCGCCGCCGCCAGATGCTGATGTGCAACCGCGCCATCGTGGTCCGCGCGTAACTGTGCGCGTCGGACTTGCGCCGCACCCGAGACCACGCGTCGCGCAGCCGGGTCAGTGCCTCCTGGGTGAGGTCGGCGGCATCGTGGGGGTTGCCGGTCAGGACATACCCGTAGCGGAGCAGCGCTTCCCCGTGCTCGGCCACGAAGTCGTCAAAGCCGGGCTCGTCTTCCAAATGTCGCCCCTTCCCGATCGTCACGACCTAGACGGCGAAAGGGGGGAAAGTGTTGCATCGTGTTCCGGCAGGCGTACGACCCGGGCTGGAGGACGGGGGGCGGCTCGGCTAGGTTCGGGGAGATGACCTCCCTCGACGAACTCGCCGCTCGGGCCCGCTCTCTCGTACGGGAGGGGCACCGCGCGCTGCTGGGCATCACCGGCGGTCCGGGGGCCGGCAAGACCACCCTCGCCGAGCACCTGGTCGAGATGCTGCGCCCGGCGCCTCCCGAGGGGCTGCCGGCGCGGGAGTGGGTGGCGTACGTGCCGATGGACGGCTTCCACCTCGCCGACGTCGAGCTCGACAGGCTCGGGCGCCGAGACCGCAAGGGGGCGCCCGACACCTTCGACGCCGCCGGCTACGCGGCACTCCTCCGCCGCCTGCGCGAGGACGAGGACGACGTGGTCTACGCGCCCGCCTTCGAGCGCGACCTGGAGCAGCCGGTCGCCGGCAGCATCCCGGTCACCCGGGCCGCCAGGCTCGTCGTCACCGAGGGGAACTACCTGCTGCTCGACCAGGGCGACTGGTCACGCGTACGGCCGTGGCTCCACGAGGTCTGGTACTGCGACCTCGGCCCCGACGAGCGGGTGCGCCGCCTCGTCTCCCGCCACGAGTACTTCGGCAAGGATCGCGACGACGCGGTCGCCTGGGTGCTGGGCACCGACCAGCGCAACGCGGACCTCGTCGCCACCACCCGCTCCCGCGCCGACCTCGTCATCCCCGACGCGGTCCTCCGCTCGGTCGGCTCCCCCGAGAAGACGGCAGGCTGACCGTGAGCCTTCCTGTGGGCGTCCCGGCTCCGGGACGCCCGCGGGCGGGAGCCGGGACGGGGATCCCCGGAACTCCGGATCGAGCGGCCTCTCGCCCGCGGGGAGCGGGGTACCGAGTCCCCGCGGGCTGAGGTCGTGCACCGAAGGCGGAGCGGGGTCAGAGGCGCATCCCCTGGATGCGGGTGGTGCCCTCGGCCGAGAGGTTGTCCATGTGCCGCCGCAGTTCCGCCGCGGTGTGCCCGAGGCTGAGCCGGTGTGCGATCACGCGTACGGTGTCCTGGTAGTGGGCGGAGAACTTGTCCGTGTCCGGGAACGCCTGCCAGCCGAGGCGGCCGAACAGCAGGTGCTGCCCCTGGCCGGTGCCGGACGTGCTGAGCAACAGGGAGGCACCCAGGGCGTGGCCGGCCGCGACGACCGCGTTCACCATCCAGCTGCCCAATCCCTGGCCCTGCAGTTCGGGAGCCGTGGCCAGCCGACCGGCTTCGAACACCGACAAGGCGGGAACCTGCATGTTCGCGAGCATGTCGGCGTACTCCCGGCCGCCGAGGTGGCGCCGAGTCTGGAAACGGGGCGCCAGCTCCGGGGGCGCCAGGCGGACGCAGCCGGCGATCTCCGCAGTGCCCTCCAGATAGGCGATGAGATGGTAGGAGCCCAGGTCGAGACTCTGCGCGTCGACGTAGTCGGTGTCGGCGACCCGGAAGCTCGGTCTGCTGCCGTTGTCGTACAGGACCCACGCACGGAACCGGCGGACCGCCTCCAGCCACTCCGCCGGCTGCTCGAAGGGTGACTGCCGGTGAACCCGAAGGTCGACCACCAGGTCTTCCCTGGTGTCCACGGAACCCGCCTCGCGCCACATCCTGGTCTCGGGGATCGGGAAGCGCAGCTCCTGTTCGGTCGGCTGAGCGCTCACACGCCGACCTTGTCCGATTCCAGGTCGGCCTTCGCGAGATCGAGGCACTCGGCCATGAAGGCCGCGTACGACGTCAGCGCGGTCTTGCCTGTCTCCACCATCAGGTCCAGCGCGTCGGGGAACTGCTTGAGGAGCTCTCCGAGCTGCCGCTGGTTGAAGGCGGTGTGGCCGGCGTCGAGCTCCACGTGCTCGGCCAGGAAGCTGTAGCACGCCGGGTCCGGGCCGAAGACCCGCTGGCAGTTGACGAGCAGGGTGGGGCCGATCGTGATCGACAGTCTTTCGATCTCGTACTCGATGGCGAGCTGGAGGAACGGCCTCGGCCCCGAGATCACCTTTTCGTGGAGCTTGGCGTAGAAGTTCGTGCTGGCCAGCGGGGGAGCGGCCAGCAGGAGCTGGGTGTCGAGCGGCTCGCCGAACCTCTCCTGCCACCAGTCGGCGATGGCCTTCGCGTCGGTGACCATCATCCGGTCGTGCCCGGCCTCCGCCCTGGCGTGCGCCTTCAGCGCCTTCTCCAGCTTCTCCATGCCCAGCTCGCCGCAGCGCGCGCCGGCACTGGAGATCCAGTGCTCCACGTCATGCGTCATGTGGACGCCGTGTGCGTTGAAACGCAGCATCCAGCGGGCGAACAGCCTTTCGTCGGCGTCGGCGGAGGAAATCTCGGAAACGGCCGCGTCTTCGAGGAAACGCCGGCGGCTGGCCTGCAGTGATCCTTCGTACTCGTCCATGACCGTGCTCAAAGGAAGTCTCCCTGGTTTTGTCATCCGTAGGATGATCATGATGCGATTGTCCGACGGCGGGGCTTCTCGGTAAGTCGGCCTCAACAGAGCCTGAACAGCTGGAAATCCCAGGTGTCCGTCATCTCTGCCGCGTCCGCCACATCGAACTTGTCGATGTAAAGATGCATCGTCCCGGCTTTGGTGTCAATGGATTCCTCGGGCGTTCCAGACTTCACGGGATCGACATCGGCGGTGTGATTTCGATCTTGAAGAGTCCCCGCGGGGCCGGTATCGCCGCCCGCCCCCCTTCCGAACACCTGGGATGGATCGCGGCCGTCGACTCCGTGAAGTCCGGTGCCGTCCGGAGGCAGTCGAGGGGGCCGCAGTCCGGTGCTCACATTTGTTCCAGCCGAAAACATCATTTTCGGATGGAGGAAGAATGTTCACGCGCCGGGGTGGAAGCCGCCGTCATGGCGGGCCGGGAGTCGCCCGACGGGCACGTTGCCAACCGCCACGAGGGTGTCGGCCGGACGCTCTCCGGTGAGGTCGGCGCAGTGCGGGTGCGCGCGAGGTGGACATCGCCGGCCGGCCGGGTGGGGTTGGGGAGTCCGGCGGGTGCGGGCGTGGTCGGTTCACCCCGCTGTGGCCACTGATGAGCTCTCGGAACGGCAGGGATGGGCTATATAACCTACATGTTTAGTAGGTTATTGTGAGTGGCATGTCAGGTTCTCAAGTGGTCGCCGTCGTGGGTGGCGGCGCGAGCGGCACCCTGGCCGCGGTTCACCTCCTGCGCGAGGCGCGGGTGCGCGCCGTGCCGCTGGAGGTCGTGATGATCGACCGGTACGGGCGGCACGGGCTGGGGCAGGCCTATTCCACCGTCGATCCCCACCACCTTCTCAACGCCGGCGCCGACAAGATGAGCGGGCTGGAGGGCGACGCCGGCCACCTGCTGCGCTGGGCCCGTGATGCGGGGTTGGCGGTTTCCGGCTCCGATTACCTGCCCCGGCGGATCTACGGGCGTTACCTGCGCGCGCTGCTGGACGGCGCCGAGGAGTGGCCCGTCCGGGTGGTGCGCAGGGTGACCGGTACGGCCGAGGCTCTGACCGGCGATCCGGGCTTGCGGGTGCATCTGTCCGGCGGCGGGCACGTCGAGGCCGACGCCGTCGTCCTGGCGCTGGGCAATCGCACCCCGGCGGCCTGGCCGCGCGTCGTGGAGGCCGGGAGTCCCCGATACGTCGCCGACCCGTGGGCGCCGGAGGCGCTGGCCCGCATCGGCGACGGCGCGCCGGCGCTCGTGCTGGGGACCGGGCTGACGATGGTGGATGTGGCGGTCACCGTGACCGGGGCGCACCCGGATGCGGTGGTGTACGCGATGTCCCGGCACGCCCTGTTGCCGCGGCCGCATCCCGATCCCGTGCCGCCCCCGGTGGCGACGCCGTTCCCGGACGGGCCGCTGGGGATCGCCGCCCTGCTGCGCGCCGTGCGCGTCGCGGTCAGGGACAACGGGGGCGACTGGTACGGCGTGGTCGACGGCCTGCGGCCGCAGACCCAGAGCCTGTGGGCCCGGCTCTCCCCCGATGACCAGCGGCGGTTCCTGGACCTGGCCGCCCGCTACTGGGAGGTCCACCGCCATCGGATCCCGCCCGCCACCGCCGCCCGGATCGCCGCCCTGCGGGCCGCGGGCCGCCTGCACGTACTGCGCGGGCAACTGATCCGGGCTGTGACCGGCCCCGGCGGGCTGCACGTCCACCTGAACACCGGCGGCGGCGCGGTCAGGGAACTCGACGTCGGCTGGCTGGTCAACGCCACCGGTCCCGGCGCCGACATCGCCCGCGACCCCTTCCTGGCCGCTCTCCTCGCCACCGGCACGGCCCGGCCCGACCGTCTGGGGCTCGGCCTGGAGGCCGGCCCCGGCGGCGTGGTCCTGGACGCGGCCGGACGGCCGGACGGCCGGATCTTCGCCCTGGGCCCGCTGCTGCGCGGAAGCCTGTACGAGAGCACCGCGATCGCGGAGATCCGCGCCCAGGCCGCCGCCCTCGCCCCCCGCCTCCTCGACGCGATCACCCTCGCTCCCCGCCTCTGAAGGAGGGGAGCAGCCTCTGCGGGAGAGGCCGGGGAAGGACTCGGAGCGAGGGATCACGCCGAAAAACTGATGCGTTCGCTCTCCCACAGGATGCGGATGCGAGAAGAAATCTCAATCGGATCTCGTGTTTGCCATAGTTATGTGCTTTTACCCTCGCATATGCGTGTGATCGAGGCGCGGGGCGGGAATATTGCGGTAAAGGTCCATGTCCATGACCTGATCACGGGCGAGGGAGGGCTGATGCGGCCCATGTCGATCGACGTCCCCGATCGTGTCCGCGCCGGCGGGCGGCTGCGCCTGTCGGGCGACCTGTCCCTTCCCGGACTGTTGAGCATGGCCGATCTGCGGGCCCTGCCGCAGCGGACGGTGGAGGTCGGCTTCGCCTGCCGCACGTCGGGAACCCGGCACCACCGCTTCACCGGCCCCCTGCTCCTGGATGTGGCCCGCGCGGCCGGGCCGGTCTTCGACGCCTCCGAGCGCAAGGACCGGCTGCGGTTCCTGGTGTCGGTGCTGGGGCGCGACGGCCATCACGCGGTGCTGTCGTGGGGGGAGATCGACCCGGAGTTCGGCGATGTCCCGGTGCTGGTGGGTGTCCGGATGGACGACGACGACCTCGACGCGCGCGGGCCGCACCTGGTGGTGCCCGGAGACCGGTGCGGAGGACGGCACATCAGCGAGGTCGTCGAGATCCGCATCTGCGCGGACGCGCGCCTGTGGAAAGAGACGCCGGACGACCTGAAAAGAATGGAGGGCGTACCGGATCGTGTCGGCCGCTCGTCCCCGAGCGGTGCCGGAGCCGCAGATCATTCCGGTGAGGAGCCCGGAACCGCCGTGCCCCGGCCGTGACGGGTGGTCCTCCTGCCCGGGACACGGATCCGGTTAGTATGGCCCGCGTGAGCAGGAGTGATCAAAAATATCCTTACCATCACGGTGACCTGCGACGAGCTTTGCTGGACGCCGCCATGGAGGCCATCGCGAAGGACGGACCCGCCGCGCTCAGCCTGCGCGACGTGGCCCGCCATGTGGACGTCTCACACGCCGCGCCCACCCATCACTTCCGCAACAAGACGGGCCTTCTCACCGCGATAGCCGTGGAGGGTTACCATCGGCTGGCCGACGAGCTGGAGCGAGCGCGGGCGGTTGGCGGGCTCGCCGAGCTCGGCGTCGCCTACGTGCTCTTCGCCACCGGTAACCGGGCGTATTTCGCGGTCATGCGCGCCACCGACCTGCTCGACACCAGGGACCCCGAATTCGTGGCCGCTCGCGAGCGAACCGGGCACCAGCTGCTGCGCGGCACGGCGAGGCATCCCGGTTCGGCCGACTGGACCGTCGCCCTGGCGGCGTGGGCGCTCATGCACGGTCTTGCCAACCTGTTCGTGGAGGGCAACATCCAGCCCGAGCCGGGAAGTGACATCGAGGAGCTGACCCGCGCTCTCACCCGTCGGCTCGTTCCTCGCTGACCTCAAGATGACGGCCGCCCCGCGTTCGGCCGGGGCGAGGGCCGTTCCCCGAGGGCCCTGCCGTGCGTTCGAGCCTCGCGCACGGGGCGGAGCGCGCCCGCGGTCCCGCCATGAGACAGCGCGACTCGGTGGGCCGCGTCGGCAGAGGCAGCATCCGGGAGCGTGCGACGGCCGATTCGTGACGTCGACCCCGTGAGCCAAGGTGCGGGT
This sequence comes from Streptosporangium sp. NPDC006013, assembly GCF_040614275.1. Taxonomy (NCBI): domain Bacteria; kingdom Bacillati; phylum Actinomycetota; class Actinomycetes; order Streptosporangiales; family Streptosporangiaceae; genus Streptosporangium; species Streptosporangium sp. NPDC006013. The sequence goes on along the minus strand of NZ_JBEXUE010000242.1, from coordinate 7,102 downwards.
GCGCTGGGCGCCAAGCATCCACCAAGAACGGCAGGCGAAGCTGGTGCCCGACAGTCCGGCTCGGACCTCGTTATGTGACAGGAGATCCGTCAGTCCTGTCCGTATCCGACGTGCGAATGGAGAGAACACTTGAGCACCATGTGTCCATCCGCCTTCGGGGGTGATCTCACCTCTGAACACGAGGAAATCATTGACGCCGTGCTCCGCGAGTGGATGGACTACGGACTGTCCACCGTGGCCGTCGACAAGGACAGGGCGGAATGGGCCGTGCGCCACGCGTACGGCGCCGCCGGGCTGGACGCCCCCTCTCTCGTGATATGGGCCGACTCCCCGATGGAGTGTCTGTCGACCGTCACGGCCTTCGACCGGCTTCCCCCCGCGAACCCCTCGTGGGAGCGGGCCGTGGAGGTCCGCCGGAGCGGGCTCGGCGACGACCTGTGGGTTTCCAGCAGGAGCCAGGTCAAGGAGGAGCTCAAGGACCGGCTCAAGGACCAGATGCACGACCGGCTGAGGGCCCGGCTGGGCAACCAGCTCTGGGACCGGTTGCGGAGCCAGCTCAAGGAACGGCTCTGGGAGCAGCTCTGGCGGCAGCTCAGAGCCCAGCTCGGAGGCCAGCTCCTCGGCCGGCTGTGGGAGCAGTTCCGGTCCGAGACCTGCACATACGTGTGGGGGATCCTCGACATCTGGCGCGAGGCCTATTGGATCGCACTGTACACCTGCGCTTTCCGGATAGCCGGGCTGGAGCCCGGCGAGCGTCTGGAAACGCTGGCGGAGGCGAGCCGGCACCTCGGCTGGTGGATCCCGCTGAACGGGACGGTGGTCCTGTCCGAACGTCCCGTCGCCATTCTCCGGGACGACGACCATCGGCTTCACTGCGAAACCGGCCCCGCCCTTTCCTGGCCCGACGGGTACGCGCTGCACGCCTGGCACGGCATCCGGGTCCCCGAGTGGGTCATCACCGATCCCACCCCCGAGGCCATCCTGGCCGAGGGGAACGAGGAGATCCGCAGGTGCGCCATCGAATCCCTTGGTTGGTACCGCTACGTCGCCGCTGCGGGGCTGAAGCTCGTCGCGGAAGCCGCCGACCCCGGTAATCCCGGCCGCACCCTCTCGCTCTACGACGTGCCGACGCAGGTGTTCGGGGAGCACGTCCGCGTCCTGCTGTCCGCCGACGGCGGGAATGAACGTGACGGGGCCCCGGGCAAGTCCGGGCTGATAGTCCCCGCCGAGACAGTCACGCCGCTCGACGCAGTCGACTGGAGCCGAGGGTTGACCGCCGATCGGTACAGGTCGCCGTACCGGGCCTGACCACGGCACGCGCGAATGGCCGGTCGGTGGTGGCCGCGGTGCCCTTCCCCGTCACCCGCCTCCGCCGCCTCGGCGAAACCGGCGGCTCATGGACGGAGCCTGCCTGTACAGAGGTGCACGGCACGGGTCGCGATCCACCGCTTCCGGACCCTTCGGCCGCCTGGTCGTGGCCTGCGCCTCGTCTGCCGCCTCGGTGAACCGGGTCGCCTCCTCGTCCCCGAAACCCGCGACCTCGAAGGCGAGTGAGGTGAGCAGCAGGCAGCGTGCCGCGCGGTCGCCCGCGGGCAGCAGGGAGAGCGCCTCCTCGATGACCTGGACGACCTCTTGGAAGCCCTTGTCGCCACCCCCGGTGCCGTATGCCGCCGGCTTGTCCAGTACGCCGACGACCCGTGCGGTCAGCTCGGGGCTGGCGTGCGGAAGAGCCAGCTGGATCGCCCGCTTCCACAGTTCCCTGGCGTCGTCCAGCTCGTCGCAGAGCGCCAGAGCGGTGACCCGTCGCACGAGCAGTTCCAGATCCTCCTCGTCCGCGAATTCGATCGCCCGTCCCCAGAGGGAAGCCGCCTCGCGGTACGCCGAGCGTCCTTTGGCTCGCTCGGTGGCGAGCACGCAGTGGCGAGCGGCGGCCGAGGGCTTCCCGCTCGCGGCGAAGTGGTGGGCCACGGCGGCGGCCTCGCGCGGGCGGAGCCGTTCGAGAGACGCGGCGATCCTGCCGTGGGTGCGGATCTGCCGCAGGCGGGACATCTCACCGTAGAGCGCGTCCCGGGTGAGGGCATGGGTGAAGCGGAGCCCACCACCCTCGGGCTCGACGAGCAATCCGGCTGTCAGGGCCGCCTCGACCGCTTCCACGACGACCTCCTCGCCGTTGCCGTTCACATCGATCAGCACGTCGATGTCGAAGTCCCTGCCGATGACCGCCGCCTCGCTCAGCACGCCCCGGATGGACGCGGGCAGGCGGGCGAACCTGCGCCGGAGCACGTCGCGTATCCCCGCGGGCACGGTCGACAGGGCGGCGTCCTCGCCCTCCGTGGCGATCAGGCGGGCGGTCTCGCGCAGGAAGAAGGGGTTGCCGCCGGTGCGGTCGGTTACGGCGGCGAGCACGCCAGGCGTCACCGCCCTGCCCGAGACGGAGGTCACGAGCCGCTCCGCCGCGTTCTGGTCGAGCCCGTCCAGGACGATGCGGAGCGGCTCGTGGCGGGCCAGCGTGGCCAGTGTCTCCGCGAGTCCGTCCGCCTCCTCCTCGCGGAAAGTGCCGACGATGAGGACCTCGGCGTCCCTCAGCTCGGAAACCAGGTCCACGAAGATGGCCAGCGTCTCATCGTCGGCCCGGTGCAGGTCGTCGAGGACGAGCAGCAGCGGGGAGACCCGGGCAACCTCCGCCAAATACGCCGCCAGGTCGCGGCGGAACCGGAACCGTTCGGCGGTGAGGTCCGCGTCGCCGTGGACGGGGTACGGGGCATCCGGATCGGCGAGCAGCCGCCGGATGCGCGTGGCCACCGCCTCGGCGGGGGCCACGCGAGCCGTGAGAGTACGCAGAATCTCCACCCACGCCCATCCGGCCGGAGCTCCGCCGGTCTCCGGGCAGCGGCTGACGGCGGCCTGCCGACCAGAGCGCGAGTGTCCGGCGACGACCGCTTCCACCAGGGCGGACTTTCCTATGCCCGCCTCACCGCTGATCAGCGCGATGCCCCGGGACATCCCGGCGAGCAGGGCCAGTTCCCTCGCCCTGCCGAAGATCGGGTCGAGGGTCTCCGGACCCGCCTCGGCCCTTACCCGGCGGAGTCTCTCCGGCGAGGACAACGTTGTGGAGGAGGTCATGTGCTCCAACGGCTTGTTCACGGCGACCGGCCGCGCGATCTCGGGAGATTGCGAGAGAATGTCGGCTTCCAGCCGTTGCAGCGCCGGACTCGGGTCGACGCCGAGTTCCTCGGCGAGGGTGTGGCGGGCCTGTCTGAGTGCGACGAGCGCGTCCCCCTGCCGGCCCTGGTGGTAGAGGGCGATCGCGAGCAGCCGCCATCCCTCCTCCCGTAGCGGGTGCTCGGCGAGGTGGGCGCGCAGGTCGGCGATCACGGTGCCCGGCGAGTCGAGCGCGATCGCCGCGGCCGCGCGGTGCTCGACGGCCATGGTGTGCAGCTCGTCCAGGCGGGCGATCTCGGACAGCGCCCAGTCGGCCGTGGCGAACTCGGCGTACGCCGGTCCCCGCCAGATCTCGATTGCCGCGTCGAGCTCGCGCAGAGCCGCGCGGGCGTCTCCTGCGCCCAGGAACGCGGCTCCCCGCCGAGCCATGTCCTCGAACCGCCAGGCGTCCGCCTCCTTGCTCCGTATGGCATAGCCGGGAGAGACCGTGACCAGCACCTGGGGCGGGGTGCCCGCCGCGCGGTCCGATTCCAGGACGCGCCGTAGGTTGGAGACGTAGGCGTGCACCGAGGTGACGGCGCTTCCCGGTGGGTGGCCGCCCCACAGGTCGTCGATCATGCGCGTGATCGGCACGACTTGGCCGCGGGCGACCAGTAATCGCCCGAGAACCGAACGCTGTCGTGGTGCCCCGAGGTTCACCGGCCCTCCGGCGCCGATTACTTCGAACGCTCCAAGAACCCGAAATGCCACCATTAATGCCCACTCAGCATCGAGCGTCGGCAGGCCTGGACCTGGCACGTGCCACTTCCGGAGTTCGGACATGGTGATGCCGCAGCCTGCCGCGCAAGCGTGTCCACGCCGGTCTTCCACGAATCAGGACGACTCGCGGGCGGACCGGCAACGGGATTTCCGACGGATCTCACGACCGCGGTCATCGGGAGGACCAGGCCGACCATGCCGGGGTCGGCGCCCGTGTGCGGTGCGTGAGGGGGAGAAGGAATGATTCAGTACCGACTGCGGGCACGGCGTCGTCACGAGGATACGCATCCGCCGAAAACATCGATCACCAACCCGCGTGACCGCCCCATCACATCATCGTGGAGAGGCTCCGCGGAGAGTTGGCTCGTCGTAGTGGATGAACAGGCCGCGTGCGGGCTGGCGTGACATGGGCGTCTTCCTGTGGGGGCGGCTTGGTTCTGGACTGCAAAACCGAGCGGTTTGAACGCAATCACAATCACCGATCTCCCTTGAGGAGAGCTTGGAGGCCACTGCAAACCCTGGCAGTGGCCTCGACCACCTGGTTGACTCTCCCGTCAGGGCCCCCTTTCGGCGCTGTGCGCGCCGCTGCCGGCGCGACGCACGCGCGCCCGCTGATCTACCGGGCTTCCGGTGAGCTCATCAACCGCCGACAGGCGTCGAGGTTGCCGAGGCAGGCCAGCCGGACGGGTTGGTCCCGCTCCACCACGCCGTCCAGCAGGTTCAGCGCCCGCTCCAGGAACGTCACGGCCTCCTTTGGCCGGCCACTCCCGCGCAGGGTCGCCGCGAGGTTGTTCAGGGCCACGGCCAGCTCGGGATGGTTCTCGCCCAGAAGCTCTTCCTTGATCGTGAGCACCTTGCGATAGGTCGCCTCAGCCGCTTCCAGATCCCCTCTGGTGTACTGGAACGCGGCGAGGTTGTTCAGAGTCGACGCGACCTCGTAGTGCTCGGGCCCGAAGTGCTCCTCGAAGACGGCGAGGGCCTCGCGCAGCAGCCGCTCGGCCTCCTCCTCGCCGAGCTCGCGCAGGATCGCGGCGAGCGCCACCTGGTCGCCGGAGACCTCAGGATGGGCGGGACCGTGTACCAGCCGCCGGATCTCCACCGCGCGGCGGGCGAAGGGCTCGCCGAGCGCGTGGGTGCCGCGTGCGTGGTTCAGCCCGCCGAGGTTGTGATTGATGTCGGCGAGGTAGGGATGGTCCGCGCCGTGCAGGGCTTCGACGATCTTCAGAGCGCGCTGGTACGACCGTTCGGACTCGTCGAACCGACCGGTGTACTTGTGAAGTACGCCCAGGCTGTTGCAGACCCGGACGACGGCGAGGGAGTCGGGGCCGCAGGATTCCTCCGCCAGGACCAGCGCGTTCCTGAGCATTACGTCGGCGTCGCCGTAGCGCCCCCTGGCCCGCAGCAGGTCGGCGCGGTCCACGGTCACCCGTAGCCGGATCTCCGGATCGCCCGTCCGGGTGACCTCGGCCGCGCGTTCGAGGTGGCGTTCGGCCTCATCGTGGCGTCCGAGGCGCAGGCACAGCCGGCTCGCGAGCATCAGGGCGTCGGCGAGATCGCCACCGGCGTCCGGGTGGCCCGCGCGGGCGCCGCCGGTGAGATCGCGGACGGCGACCATGACGCCGTCGTACGCCTCCGCATAGCGGCCTGCCCGCTCGTGCTCACGGGAGAGGTCGAGGTCCGTCATGGCGGGTGTCTCTTCAGCCGTCATGCGAGCCGCGCCCCTGTGTCACTTCGATCGCCTCGCTGGGAGTCGCTTCGGCGGAGACCCCGTTCACCGACGGGGGAAGGAAGCGCTCCAGCCGGATCGCCTGGCCGGCCACCAGGACGAGCACCCCCACCAGCACCATGAAGAGCACCGAACCGTAGCCGGCGCCGAGCGCCATACCCGCCAATCCGGGGCCGATGACGTAACCACTGGTCCATGCGAGGGTGTACGCCCCGTTGTACCGTCCCCTGTTCGAGTCGTCGGCGAGATCGTTGATGATCGGCGGGATGGTCGGGGCGAGGAAGGCATCCCCGATGGCGAACAGCGTCAGCGCGATCGTGAATCCGGTCAGGGCGATCCCGCCGCCTCCCAGTAGCGGGGTGACCAGTACCGTCGCCCACGCCGCGGCCATCAGCACGGCGCAGAGCGCGAACCCGCGAGTGCGGCGCCGGCCGGTCATGAGACGGAGCACGAAGAGCTGGGCGACCACGACCATGCAGGTCTGCACGATGAAGGTGAAGCGCAGGCCTCCGGCGTCGAGCCCGCCGACCTCGGTGGCGTAGATCGGATAGGCGGTGTAGTAGGCCACGAACCCGCACACGACCACGGCCACCACCAGAACCCAGATCCTCCGCAGCATCCGGTTCGAAACCACCTCGCGATACCCGCCCGCGACGGCGGTGATCGGCGGTTTCTGGATCTGCGGAGGATTATGCGTGAACCGGGCGATCAGCATGGCGAAGATCAGGAACGTCACCGCGTCCAACAGGTAGAGGATCACGAAGCTCCGCAACGACGAGAAGCTCACCACGAACGCCGCCACCAGCCCTCCGGCGCTGGCGCCGACGTTGACGGCGGCCTGCCGGACCGCGAAGGCCTGCGCCCGAAGCTCCGCGGGCACCGAGCCGCCGAGAAGTGACTGGAAGGCCGGTGCCGTGATCGCGATGCCGAGCCCGTACACCCCGGCCGCGAGAAATCCCTGCAAGGCCGACTGGATGACCGCCAGACCCGTGGTTCCCGCGGCGACGATGACAAGGCCCGCCACGCTGGTCTGCCGCGCGCCGAAGCGATCCGAGAGCAGACCGCCGAGAGGGTTTCCGATGAGTCCCGCGGCCGCGATCATCGAGAAGATCGGCCCTGCCAGGGCAAGGTCGATATCCCGCATGCGGTGTAGGTAGATGAGGAAGAAGGGCAGTGTCATCCCCGTGCCGAGCGCGGACACGGCATCGCCGCTGAGAATGAGCCAGGTCCGTCGTGGAAGACGCGGCAGCAATCCGCGCACCGGCATCCGTTTCACCTATCTTGCTTGTCGTCTGTGGTGGTCCATGGATTCAGCAGGACCGTGCAACGTCGTAGATGACGTCCTTGAACCCGCCGTTCCTCGCCGGAGCGACACCGAGGACCGCCGGGTGCGGCTGCGCGCCAGGCAAGGCGAGCTGAGCCAGGCCGTGCTCGACCGGCAGGCGGCGTACCAGC
>NZ_JBEXUE010000241.1:0-15218 GCF_040614275.1 Streptosporangium sp. NPDC006013 | reverse complement strand
GCCACCTCCCCGGGCACCGGGTCGCCGGGCACGGCGGCCGCGCGCTTGATGATCCACTGCCCGGGGGGCACCGGATCCGCCATCACCACGACCTGCCCCGGGCGGACCGCGGCCAGGGACGCCCGGCGGATCAGGAGCCGCTCGCCCTCCCGGTAGGTGGGTTCCATGCTCACCCCGTGCACCGTCACCACGAGGAAGCGCCGCCGGGTCCAGAGCAGGCCCGCCAGGACCGCCGCGGCGAGGACGCCCAGGAGCGGCCCGGTCACGGCTCCGCCCCGATGACGGCGACCTCGTCCCGGTAGCCGTCCGCCTGGAGACGGAACAGCCGCGCGTACGAGCCGTCCGCCCGGTACAGCTCGTGGTGGTCGCCCCGCTCGGCGATCCGCCCGTCCTCCAGCACCACGATCAGGTCCGCGTCGCGAACCGCGCCGAGCCGGTGCGAGATGAGCAGGCTCGTCCGGCCCGCCCGCAGCAGCCGCAGCCGACGGTGGATCTCGTGTTCGGCCTGGGCGTCCAGCCCGGCACTCGGCTCGTCGAGGATCATCATGTCGCAGTCGTCCCGGAGCAGCGCCCGGGCCAGTGCCAGGCGCTGCCACTGCCCGCCGGACAGGACCACCCCGGTGACCGGGTCGTCCCTGTCCGCCTCCATGAAGAAGGTGCGGCTCAGCATGGTGTCGTACCCGTGCGGCAGCCGCCGCACGATGTCGTCGACACCGGCCCGCTCCGCGGCGGCCACGATCCGCTCCCGGTCCTCGATCGCGGTCAGGTCGCCGAGCCCGATGTTCTCCGCGGCGGTGAAGTCGTAGGACATGTAGTCCTGGAAGACCACTCCCAGCCGTTTCCTGAGATCGACGGCGGGCACGTCCCGCAGATCGATCCCGCCCCAGTGAATCGAGCCGGATGTCGGCTCGTAGAAACGGCACAGAAGTTTCACCAGCGTGCTCTTCCCCGCCCCGTTCAGGCCGACCAGGGCCACGGTCGACCCGTGCGGGATGGTCAGGTCCACCCCGCGCAGGATCCACGGATGGTCCTCGCTGTAACGGAACCAGACATCGCGCAGCTCGATGTCACCGGCCGGGGGGAGCCGCCGGGGCCGGGCCGGCGGCGGCAGGTCGGGCTCCAGCCGCTCGACGGCCAGGTAGTGGCCGAACATCAGCAGCTCCTGGTGGGTGTAGGCCGCCTGCTCGGCCAGGGAGGTCAGCGACGCCTGCACGGAGGCCACCGCCACCACGAACATGGAGATGTCCCCCGCGGTGCCCGAGCCGTTCAGCGCCGCACCGATCGCCATGACCAGCCCGGCCCCCGCCGTGCCCGCGCTCACCAGGCTCAGCGCCGCCTGCGTGATCAGCTCACGGCGGTCCAGTCGCCGGTGCTGCCCGTTCGCGCGCACCCGCTCGGCCCGCATCCGCCCGCGGAGGAAGTCGCCGAGCCCGAAGAGCCGGATCTCCTTGGCCGCCTGCACGTCGCCGAGCAGCCGGCCGTAGAAGATCTCCCTGCGTTCGATGGGGCTGATGTTCCACATCAGCCGGGCACGGCGGCGGCTGAGCGAGATCTCCGCGATCAGCGTGGGCACGGCGGCGCCCAGCACGGCCACGGTGATGATCGGGCTGATCACCGCGAGCGAGACGACGAAGCCAAGCACCGTGATCACGCTCTGGGCGATGCCGAGCGTGCCCTCGACGATCTGGCCCGGCGTGTGCCGGGCGGCCTGCTCCGCCAGGCGCAACCGGTCCAGGAAGGCGGGATCCTCGAACCGCGACAGCCCGGTGAAGCCGTTCACCGTCGTGTACAGCCGGTCCTGGGTGCGGAGCGCGATCGAGCGGCCCAGCTCCGCCCGGAGGTAGCGGCGCACGTGCGGCAGCGCGAGCGCCAGCGCCCCGATGGAGACCAGGATGACCGCCGCGGTCATGACACGGTCGTTCTCGCCGGTCAGCCCGTCCAGCACGACCTTGGTCAACCAGGCGGTCGCGACCGGGGCGGTCGCGGTGACCACGGTGAGCGCCGTGTACCCCAGCAGCAGTAGGGGTGCCGCCTGCCAGCCCAGGCGCAGCGCCGCACCGAGTTCTCCCAGCCGCGACCGCCGGTCCTCCTCTCGTGCGATCATGCCGTGACCGGGTTCGGCAGCGCCGAGAGATCGAATCCCGCCGCGGTGATGACGCTCTCGCCGTCCAGGACGCAGAACGTGGGAAAGGCGCTCACCCCGAAGGCGGCGGCCACCGGCCCCCCGTGTGCCTCCACGACCACCCGGGAGACCTGGGCCAGCGCGACCTGCATGTCCTCGGAGTCGTCGGTGCCGGCGATCACCGCGAGTACCCGGCCCCGGCCGCCGGGCAGCGTCGCGGCGTACGCGGTGAACTTCGGCAGGTTCTCCGTGCACGGCCCGCAGCCGGGTGAGAAGAAGCCGACGAGGGTGCCCGGTTCGAGCGCGTGGCGGGACACCGCCTCGCCGTCGGTGCTCAGCGCGTCGAAGTGCCCGACCGCCGATCCGGCCTCGGGCAGGCGCGCGTCGCCCGTCCCGGACAGCCCGGCCAGCGTGCGGGCGTGTTCCTTCAGTCTCCGGACCACCGCGAGCAGCAGCATGAGGTTCAGCCCGCAGAGCACGCCCAGCATGACGACGGCGGCGGTCAGATAGGGCATCGTGTTCGTTCCTCTCCACTGGTGGCCCGCCGGCCGGCGGGAGTACCGGCCGGCGGGAGCGAAATCCGGGCTAGGGCCGGTAGACGCAGCTGCCGCAGACGGTCACGCCGTCGTCGGGGTAGTAGCAGCAGTACCTGGAGTGCCGGCCGCCACATTGCTGGTAGTAGCAGGACGCGGCGTCCGCGTGCCCGGCGGGGACCAGCCGGCTCAGCAGCCGGTCGGCCAGGGCGCTGATCGATCGCACCATAGCTCTTCCTTTCTGTGCGTTCCGGAAACGCAGATCCGATCTTTGGTGGTCACTGGAATCATTGGCCTCCGCCGTAGAAATGCCGTAGAAATGGCGTAGAGATTCTGTTCAGGCCGCGGCTGAGTGGAGATCGGTTGACATCGACGAGGTTCCGCTGCCTAGGGCCTCTGGAGGTGTGGGACGGCGACCGCTGGGTGTCACCCGGCGGGAGCAAGGTCCGCGGCGTGCTGGCCGCGCTGCTCGTACGGGCCGGGCAGAACGTGTCGGTGGACCACCTGGTCGACGAGCTGTGGGGGGACGCGCCCCCCGCTTCGTGCCGGACGCTGGTGCGCGGCTACGTCATGTCGCTGCGGCGGCTGCTGGACGACCGCGGGGCCGAGGTCATCCAGTCCCGCCACGGCGGTTACCGGCTGAACGTCGAGCGCGACGCCGTCGACGCGACCTGTTTCGAGGATCTCTGCGACGAGGGGATCCGGCTGCGCGCGCGGGGTGACCCGGGTGGGGCCTTCCCGCTGGTGCGCCGGGCGCTCTCGCTCTGGCACGGACCGGTGCTGGCGGACGTGCCGGTGACGCCCTCGGTGGCCGCCTACGCCGGCGGGCTCGACGAGCGCAGGCTGGCGGCGCTCGTCTGGCGGATGGAGGGCGACCTCGAACGGGGACGGCCGGAGGAGCTCGTGCAGGAGCTCGTGAGCCTGGTGGCGGAGCATCCGTACCGGGAGGACCTCGCCGTCCTGCTCGTCAGGGCCCTGCATCTGGCGGGACGGCGCCCGGAGGCGCTCAAGTTCTTCGCCGACCACCGGCGGCTGCTGCGGGAGGACCTCGGCGTCGACCCCGGACCCGAGCTGTGCGGGGTGCACCAGCAGGTCCTGCTCGACGAGCGCCGCCCGGCGTGGCAGGGGCGGATCCCGGCGCAGACCCCGCCCTGCCTGCCCGACTTCACCGGCCGGGAGAAGGAGATCGAGCACTGGACGGCGGTGCTGACCGCGGACGACAGCCGGGCGCTCCGCACGATCGCGATCTCCGGCCGCGCGGGGGTGGGGAAGACCACGCTGGCCGTCCAGCTGGCGCACCGGCTCAGGAGGAACTACCCCGACGGCCAGCTGTACGCCGACTTCACCGGCCAGACCACGTCCGGCGCGGTGCTGGGGCAGTTCCTGCGTGCCCTCGGGGTGCCGGGACCGGCCGTCCCCGAACCGCTCGCCGAGCGGATCCAGCTCTACCGCAGTCTGCTCGCGGACCGGCGGGTCCTGGTGCTCGCCGACAACGCCGAGGCCGAGGCCCAGGTCAGAGCGGTCCAGCCGGGGGCGGCCGGTTGTGCGGTGCTGGTGACCAGCCGCAAGCGGCTGCTCGGCCTGGAGTCCGCCTACTTCGCGGATCTCGACGTGCTGGAGCCCGGTGCGGCCCTCGATCTGTTCGCCAGGATCGTGACGGCCGGACGGGTCCGGGAGGAGCCCGGCGCCGCGCTGGAGATCGTCGGGCTGTGCGGTCAGCTGCCGCTGGCCGTGCGGATCGCCGGGGCGCGCGCGGCGACGCGACCGGGATGGCGGCTGTCCGCCGTCGCGGAGGAACTCCGTGACGAGACGTCGCGGCTGGACCGGCTGCGGGCCGGTGACCTCGATGTGCGGGCCGCCATCGGCACCTCCTACGCGGGCCTGGACCAGGCGCAGCGCCGGTTGTTCCGGCTGCTCGGGCTGCTCGACGTCCCTGATTTCCCGGCCTGGACCGCCGCCGCGCTGACCGGTGCGCCGGAGCGGGTCGCGGATGACTGGTTGCTCTCCCTGGTGGACGCGCGCCTCGTCGACGAGGTCGGCCCCGATCTCGGGGGACGGCCGCGGTTCCGGCTGCACGACCTGATCCGGATCTTCGCCCGGCACCGCGCGGAGCGGGAGGAGGACGCGGACACCCGGGGGGCGGCCCTGTCCCGGGTGTTCGGCGGGTGGCTGCTGCTCGCCGAGAGGGCCGACGAGCTGCTTCCCGCGCGTACCGTGGCGGCGTTGCGTCCCGCCGCGCCCCGCTGGCGTCCTGCCGCGGCCGAGAGCGCGGTGAGCGACCCGTTCACCTGGTTCGAGGTGGAACGGCAGGCGCTCGCCGCCCTGGTGCGGCAGTCGGCCGCGATGGGGGAGACGGGGTACGCGTGGGGGCTGGCCGCCGCCGCCCAGACCTTCTACGAGCTGCGCGACGCGTCCGAGGGGATCCGCACGCATCGGCTGGCGCTGGCCGCCTGCCGGGCGGCCGGCGACCGCCGGGGCGAGGCGGTCATCTTGCGCAACCTGGCCGATCTGCACTCCGGTAAGTCCGGAGCGGTGCTCGACGACAAGATCGAGTGGGCTGACGCGTCCCTCCGGATCTTCCGCGAGCTCGGTGAGCCGCGCGGCGTGGCGGACGCGCTGTACCTCTGCGGCGACGCGTACCGGTTACGGGGGGACTACGAGCGGGCCCTGTCCCGGCTCCAGGAGAGCGTCGAGATCGCCCGGAGCTGCGGCTACCCGCTCGGCGAGCTCCACGTGCTGCAGCAGTTCAGCAGCATCGACAGCGAGCGGGGACGCTACGACGAGGCGCTCGGCCATGCCCGGCAGGCCATGGTGATCGTCGAGGAACTGGCCAGCCCGCGCGACGAGTGCGTGGTGCGCGCCCTGCTCGGCATGATCTGCAAGCGGCTCGGCCGGTTCGACGAGGGGGCCGAACAGCTCCGCCGGGCCGTGGAGATGGCCCGCTCCTTCGCCGACCCCCTGATGGAGGCGCAGATGCTCGCCCATCTCGGGCAGCTCTACGCCGACCGCGGCCACCCCGACGCCCGCCGGACGCTGGAGCGAGGGCTGGCCGCCAGCTCCGCCTGCCACTACGAGCACGGCCAGGCGGTCGCGCTGCACGGGCTCGGCCTGCTGGAGAGCGAGGAGGGACGGCACGGGCAGAGCGTCGCCCGCCTGCTCGCCGCCGCGGACCTGTGGGAGCGGCTGCAGAACGCCTACGGCAGGGCGCGCACCCTCGGGGCGCTCGGTGAGGTCTACGCGCGGAGCGGCGACCTCGCCGCCGCCCGCCGCACCCTGGCGGAGGCCCGCCGGGAGTACCGGCAGTTGGGCAACGAGGCCGAGGCCGCCCGCCTGGACGCGCTGTCGCGGTCGCTCGGGGATCCGGCGGACGGCCGGTGAGCCCATCGGGTCACAGGGGCGGCACCGGCACACCGCGCCGCTATCCCTTGATGGCGCCGATGATGACTCCTTTGGTGAAGTGGCGTTGGACGAACGGGTAGACGAAGAGCACCGGCAGCAGGGCGATGACGACGATGGCCATCTGGATGGCCAGGCTCGGCGGCAGGCTCTGGCCGGGGAGGGTGCCGACGCCGCTCTGGCCGACGATCAGGGACTGGCCCTGGAGGACGTACTGCCGGAGCACCACCTGCAGCGGCCACTTGGCGTTGTCGTTGAGGTAGAGGACGGCGTTGAAGAACGAGTTCCAGTAGCCGACCGCGTAGAACAGGCCGATGACGGCCGTGACGCCCTTGGACATGGGCAGCACGATGGTGCGCAGGATGCGGAACTCGTTCGCGCCGTCGATGCGGGCGCTGTCGGTGACCTCGTCCGGGATGTTCATGAAGAACGCCCGCATCACCACCAGGTTGAACGCGGTGACCGCGCCGGGCAGGATCAACGACCAGTACGTGTCGATCAGCCCCAGCGAGCTGACCAGCAGGTAGTTGGGGATCAGCCCGGGGCCGAACAGGAAGGTCAGCAGGATCAGGAAGAGCATCGGCCGGTGCAGCAGCGAGCCGGGCCGGGACAGCCCGTAGGCGGCCAGCACGGTGACGGTCAGGCTGATCGCGGTGCCGACCAGGGTCACGCCGAGGCTGACCAGGACCGACCGGGTCACCACGCCGCCTGCGAACAGCTCCTGGTACGCGGCGAAGGAGAGCCCGCTCGGCACGGTGACCAGGCCGCCGGCCTCGGTCACCGCCTCCTGGGTGGACAGGCTGGTCAGCACGACCATGTAGATCGGGAACAGCACGCCCACCGTGATGAGCGTCAGCAGGAGCCCCTTGAGGAGCGCGCCGACGCGGCTGGGCCGCTCGGCCCAGGGGGGAAGAGTCGTCATGATCGTTTGTAGATTCCCTGCTCGCCGAATCGGTGGGCGACCTTGTTGGCCACCAGGATCAGCACCAGTCCCACCAGGCCCTTCACCAGACCGGCCGCGGCGCCGTAGCTCCACTCGCCGGTGAGCAGCGTGCGCCAGTACACGAAGGTGTCCAGCACCTCGGCGGCGTCCCTGCCGACCGCGTCACGCTGCAGGAAGAACTGCTCGAAGCCGACGTTCAGCGCCTCGCCGAGGCGCAGGATCAGCAGCAGCACGATGACCGGGCGCAGGCCGGGCAGGGTGATGTGCCAGAGCCGCCGCCAGCGGCTCGCGCCGTCGACGGCGGCGGCCTCGTAGAGGTTCTGGTTGATGGCCGCCAGCGCGGCCAGGAAGATGATCGTTCCCCAGCCGGCGTCCTTCCAGACCGTCTCCGCAGTGACCAGCACGATGAACGTGTCCGGATTCGTCATGAGATCGATGCCGCTGTAGCCGTGGTCCCTGAGCGTCTGCGAGAGCAGGCCGGCGCCGCCGAACATCTGCTGGAACAGCGTGACCACCAGCACCCACGAGAAGAAGTGCGGCATGTAGACGATGCCCTGGATGAACAGGCGCAGCCGGGGCCGTACCACGCTGTCCAGCAGCACGGCCAGCAGGATCGGCACCGGGAAGTAGAAGACCAGCTGGAACGCGGTGATCGTCAGGGTGTTGAGCGTCGCGTCCCAGAAGCTCTCGTCGAACATCAGCCACTGGAAGTTGGCGAACCCCACCCACGGGCTGTCCGCGATGCCCACGTACGGCGAGTAGTCCTGGAACGCGATCACGTTGCCGAGCAGCGGGACATAGTGGAACACGATGAGCAGCCCGATCGCCGGCAGCGCCATCAGCAGCAGCTGCCAGTCACGTTTCAGTCGTGATCCGAAGGGTTGCGGGCGCGCCCGCCTTGTCCTCGAGCCCCTTTTACGGACATCCTTGGAGGTGCCGGTGCCGGCGGGTGAGGTCAGGTCACCCGCCGGCCCGGTCTTCGCGTGGTCGCTAAGCACGGCCGTTGTCCCGCAGGACCTTCAGGTAGAAGTCGCGGGCCTCGTCCCCGCCGTCCCGCCGCCACTCGTTGGCGATCTGCTTGGCGTCGCTCACCGGGCGACGGCCGCGCATGATGTCGGTGAACTTGTCCTCGGTGGGCACCTGCAGCCCGGAGTACTTCGACGGCCGCTGGATCCTGATCCCGTCGAAGGGGCCCTTCTCGATGAACGGGAAGCCGGCGTTCTGCCACTCCACGTTGAGCTTGACCGCGTCGGGGTAGGGCCAGTCCACATAGAGCGGGCGCCCGCCGAGGAAGCCGTAGGTGTAGGCGACCTCCTTGCGGCCGAGGTCGTTCGTCTCCGGGATGCCGTTCGCGCCCCGGGTGAAGTGCTTGCCCTCCACGCCGAAGTTGGCGAGCTCGTACTCCTTGGTCCCGTACGGCGCCGCGCACCAGTTGAGGATGGCGAGGATCTCCTCCACCTGCTCCTTGGGCAGCCCCTTCTTGACGAAGGTGAAGATGCCCGCCGCGGTGTTGTGGTACATGATCGGCGTGCCGCCGTCGTGGGCGAAGAGCGGGAAGGCACCCAGGCTGAAGTCGGGGTTCTTGCCCCGGTGCTGCTGGAGCAGCTCCTTCCAGCCGCCCAGGCCGTCGCGGTAGACGAGGATCTGGCCGGCCCCGATCAGGTCCTTCTCGTTGGCGCCCTTGCTGCTGACCACGTTCGGGTGGACCAGCTCCTCCTTGAAGACCTTCCGCATGAACTCCAGCATCAGCTCGAACTCGGGGGTCTCGTACTTGTGGACGAGCTTGCCGCCCTCGTACCGCCAGTCCTGCGGGATCCGGAAGGTCGGCCACATCACCTCGTGGATGCTGCCGAACGCCCAGCGCTTGGCCTTGGGGTCGGTGATCTCCTTGCCGAGCTGGAACAGCTCGTCGGCGGTCTTGGGGTTGGCGTTCCAGCCGTTCTTGTCGAACAGGTCCTTGCGGTAGAGCAGCGCGAAGGGGTACGGCTCGGTCGGGAACGGCACCGCCATGAGCTTGTTGTTCCAGACCGACCACTGCCAGGCGGCGGTCGGCAGGTTGGCCAGCAGCGGGTAGGGCGCGACCTTGTCGCCCTGCAGGTAGGGGGTGAGGTCCTCGAACGCCTTGTCGACGGCGGTGTTGAAGTCCGCCATCTTGTCGATCTCCCAGCTGGGGATGACCATGATCTCCGGGATGTCCCCCGCGGCGAGCCTGGCGATCGCCTTGTCGCCGTAGACGTTACCGTCGGTGATCTGGAACTCCACGGTGGCGCCGATGTCGGCGTTGACCGCCTGGAAGTAGGAGTTGCTCGCCAGACCGGGCGGCGGCGGGCCCCAGAGCGGGGTCATGGCCTTGTAGGTGCCGCCCTTGCCGGCCTTCTGGGTGAGCGCCGTGCTGGGGGCGGCAGGGTAGGAGGTGAAGCCGCCGCTGACGTCGGGCACTCCGGGCAGCGTGGAGACCGTGCCGGGAAGGTCGGGCTTGACGCCGGGGAAGGCGGTGTAGGTGGGGGTGAGGGACGTCAGCTTGTCCGCCGCGGCGGCCGTGGCGCCTCCGCTGCCCGGCCGGGGGCCGCTGGGCGCGGAACACGCGGCCAGCAGGCCGCCGCCGGCGACCGCGGCCGCGCTGAGCCCCACCAGGCCGAGGAAGCCTCGGCGGCTGGTCATCGCGCCCTGGGGAAGATCTTTCACGGGGCGCTCCCTTCATTGGTTCGAGACGGATCAGGGGGTGTCGTGGAGCATGGCTCCGGGGTAGAATTAGTTCGTCTTTCGACCAAACAAATTAGTCGAGGGTGACCGTCGCCACAAGGGACCGCCGATCGCGGGCCGCCGGGGGGCGGTCACAGATTGGTGAACGATGGGGCATGATGGGGCCAGCCTGGCCGAGCGGGAGCGGGACTCACCTTGATCACATCTACGACTGACCCGCGTCCGGCCGACTTCGCCGACGTGCGGGCCACCAACCTCGCCGTCGTGCTGAGGTTCGTGCGCGAGCACGCGCCGTGCTCGCGGGCCGACATCGCGGCGTCCACCGGGTTGAACAAGGCGACCGTGTCGAGCCTGGTCGCCGACCTGATCGACCGCCGCCTGGTCAGGGAGACCGGCCTGACGGAGAACCGGGTCGGCCGCCCCGCCACGATGCTGGTGCTCGACGGCTCGCCGTACGCGGCGATCGGCATCGAGGTCAACGTCGACTACGTCACCGCGGTCGCGGTGGACCTGTCGGGGGAGAAACTGCTGTCCTGGCGGAGGTCCTTCCCCGGCGCCGCCGGCACGGCGGGGCAGGCGATGGCCACCGTCGCCGGGATCGTCCGCCGGGTGGTGAACCGGATGACCAAGCAGGAGCGCCAGGTCCTGGGGCTGACCGTGGGCGTGCCCGGACTGATCGGCACCGACGGCACCGTGCGCATCGCGCCCAACCTCGGCTGGCGCGACGCCGACCTCTGCGGCGACCTCACCAAGGCCCTGCGCGACCCGGGCTTCCCGGTCCAGGTCGACAACGACGCCAACCTGGCGGCCCTGGCCGAGCACCGCTTCGGCCCGCATGCCGGGACGGCCAACCTGGTCTACCTCACCGGCGAGATCGGGGTCGGGGCCGGGATCATCCTCGACGGCCGGCTGCGCAGGGGAGGCCAGGGGTACGGCGGCGAGATCGGCCACATCCAGCTCGACCCGCTCGGCGCCGAGTGCCGGTGCGGGCGTCTGGGCTGCCTGGAGGCCGTCGCCGGGATCGGCGCCGTGCTGGAGCACGCCACGATCTCGCCCGCCGAGGTCGAACTCGAACTCGACGAGGTGGTGCGGCTGGCCCGCGGGGGCGACCCGCGCACGCTCGGGGTCCTCGACACCGTGGGCCGCAACCTCGGCAAGGGCGTGGCGGTGCTGGCCAACCTGCTCAACCCCGAGGTGGTCATCCTGGGCGGTTACTACGTGCCGCTCGCGCCGTGGCTGCTGCCCGCGGTGGAGGCCGAGACGCGGGGGCGCGTGATCGCGCCGGACGCCGGGGGCTGCCGGGTCGTCGCCTCCACGCTCGGTTACGGCGCGGGGGCGCTGGGTGGTGCCGCGCGAGTGCTCGACTCGGTGGATTCGGGTCGTTTGCCGCGGATCTCTTGACCTGGGCCGCACGGGAGTGCACCCTTCAGGGAAGCTCCGCTCGAAACACGCGCGTAACGCACGGGTGACGACCGGAGTTTTCCCGGACCGATTATCGAAGCGCTTCGACAGAGGCGTTTTTCCAGGACAGAAAATCGAAGCGCTTCGACGCTCTCAAAGGGATGGTCCCCGATGAACGAACCGTTCCGTGACCCGGAACTTCCCCTCGCGCAGCGGATCGCGGACCTGTGGGGCAGGCTCACGCTGGAGGAGAAGGTCGGGCTGCTGCACCAGTACCAGCAGCCGGTGGAGCGGCTCGGGCTCGGCCCCTTCCGTACCGGCACCGAGGCGCTGCACGGCCTGGCCTGGCTCGGTCCCGCGACGGTGTTCCCCCAGGCGATCGGGCTGGCCAGCACCTGGGACCCCGACCTGGTACGGCGGGTCGGCGAGGCCACCAGCGACGAGGTGCTGGCCTTCCACCACAAGGATCCGGCGGGGGCCGGGCTCAACGTCTGGGCGCCGGTGGTCAACCCGCTGCGCGACCCCCGCTGGGGCCGCAACGAGGAGGGCTACTCCGAGGACCCGTGGCTGACCGGTGTGATGGCGACGGCGTATGCCTCCGGCCTTCGTGGGAGCGATCCCACGATGCTGAAGACCGCCCCCACCCTCAAACACTTCCTCGGGTACAACAACGAGACCGACCGCTGCGTCACCTCCAGCGACCTGCCGCCCCGGGTGCTGCGCGAGTACGAGCTCCCGGCCTACCGGTCCGCGCTGACCAGCGGCGCCGCGGTCGCCGTGATGCCCTCCTACAACCTGGTCAACGGCCGCCCGGCCCACCTCAGCCCGCTGATCGGCGAGGTGCTGCGGGCCTGGGCGCCCGATGATCTCCTCGTGGTCAGCGACGCCTACGCGCCCGCCAACCTCACCGGCCTGCAGGCCTACTACGACGATCTCCCCGAGGCCTACGCGCACGCGATCAAGGCGGGGCTCGACAGCTTCACCCAGGACGACGACCGCACCGGGGCCACCCTCGGTCACATCCACGCCGCGCTGGAGCGCGGCCTGCTCGCCGAGGCCGACGTCGACCTCGCGGTCCGGCACGCGCTCTCCATCCGCTTCCGGCTGGGCGAGTTCGACCCCACCACCCCGTACGACGACATCACCGAGGCGGTGGTCAACTGCCCCGAGCACCAGGAACTGGCCCGCGAGGCCGCCCGGCGCTCGATCGTGCTGCTGCGCAACGACGGAATCCTGCCGCTGACCTCGGTACGCAGGATCGCGGTCATCGGCCAGCTCGGTGACACCCTCATGGAGGACTGGTACTCCGGGACGCTCCCCTACGCGGTCACCGCCCGCGCCGGGCTCGCCGAGCGGTGCGAGACCGTCTTCTGCGAGGCGGTGGACCGGATCACGCTCTCGGTGGACGGCGGCCACATCGTCGCCGACCTCGACGGCGGGCCGCTCGGCATCGGTGCCGAACCCGGCCTGTTCGACCTGTTCGACTGGGGCGGCGGCTGCTACGCGCTGCGGGCCGTGGCGACCGGGCGCCACCTGTCGGTCGGCGACGACGGTGTGCTGGTCAACGACCAGCCGGGGCCCAACGGCTGGGAGGTGCGCCAGACCTTCCGCACCGAGGAGCGCCCGCGCGGCACGCTGGCGCTCCGGCACATCTCCACGGGCCGCTACGTCGCGCTGGACGGCGAGGTCCTCCGCCTGGTCGACGACGCCGACGCCGCCGCCTGGTTCACCGTGGAGCGGGTGGTCAGCGGCGCCGAGGCCGCCGCCGCGCTCGCCGCGACCGCGGACGTGGCCGTGGTGGTCGTCGGGGACCATCCGCTGGTCAACGGCAGGGAGACCGAGGACCGCCTGGACCTGGCGCTGCCCGCCGCGCAGCAGGCGGTGGTCGAGGCGGTACGCGCGGTCAACCCGAGGACCGTCATGGTGATCAGCAGCGGCTACCCGGTGACCTGGGACGGCGACGACCCGCCCGCGGTGCTGTGGTCCTCGCACGGCGGGCAGGAGTACGGGCACGCGCTGGCCGAGGTGCTGTTCGGCGACGCCGACCCCGAGGGGCGGCTCACCCAGACCTGGTACGGCTCCGCGTGCGAGCTTCCCGACCTGCTCGACTACGACATCATCGCCGCCGACGCGACCTACCAGTACTTCCGGGGCACCCCGCTCTACCCCTTCGGCCACGGCCTCAGCTACACCACCTTCGACTACACCGACCTGGCCGTCTCGGTGCGGGGCGGCCGGCTCACCGCCTCGGCCACCGTCACCAACACCGGTGGCCGGGCCGGAGTGGAGGTCGTCCAGATCTACACCCGCCAGCGGAGCTCCCGGGTCAAGCAGGCGCTGCGCCGCCTGCGAGGCTTCGTCAAGGTGCGGCTCGCCCCCGGCGAGAGCACCCGGGTCGACTGGGACCTCGACGTTCGGGAGCTGGCCTTCTGGGACGTCACCAGGGGCCGGTTCGTCGTCGAGGACGCGTCCCACAAGATCATGATCGGTGGCTCCGCGCGCGACATCCGGCTCTGTGCCTCCTTCCACGTCGACGGCGAGCGCATCCCGCCGCGCGACGCCTTCGCGGGCCCGATCGCCGCGGTGGATCACGACGAGTACGACTCGGTGGCGTTCGTGGACGCGGCCAGGGTCTCCGGCGACGCCGTGCGGTCCACCGCCGAGGGGGCGTGGATCGTGTTCCGCTCGGTCGACCTGGGAAAGGGGGCCGCCTCCTGCTCGGTCAGCGCCACCAGTGCCGAGGGCGGCGTGATCACCCTGCGCCTGGACGACCCCCTCTACGGCCCCGTGGTCGGCGACCTCCCCATCCCCCGCGCCGGCCGCCATGACCTCACCGAGGTACGCGCCGGACTTGCGGAGCAGGGGGGAGTCCACGATCTTTATGTGGTGTTCGAGAACATGGGGATCACCGTGGCCGCCCTGAGCTTCGACGAGACCTCATGAGTGAGCGGGCGGTGACCATCAGCGAGGTCGCCAGGCACGCGGGGGTGGCGGTCAGCACCGTGTCGTACGTGCTCAGCGGGAAGCGCGCGATCTCGGCCGACACCCGGCGCAGGGTGCTCGACAGCGTGCGGGTCCTGGGATACCACCCCAACGCCGGGGCGAGGGCGCTGGCCAGCAAGCGGGCCAACGTCATCGCGCTGGTGCTGCCCCTGCGGGTGGGGATGCACGTCCCGGTGCTGATGCAGTTCGCCACCTCGGTGGTCACCGCCGCGCGGCAGTACGACCACGACGTGCTGCTGCTGACCGCCGACGAGGGGGCGGACGGGCTGCGCAGGGCGGCGGCGAGCGCGCTGGTCGACGGGCTGGTCCTGATGGACGTGGAGCTGCACGACAGCCGGGTGCCGCTGCTCAGGGAGCTCGCCGAGCCCAGCGTGCTGATCGGTTTCCCCGCCGACTCGGCCGGGCTGACCTGCGTCGACCTCGACTTCGCGAGGGCGGGCGCGCTCTGCGTGGAGCACCTGGCCGAGCGCGGGCACACCGAGGTCGCGCTGCTCGGTGCCCCCTCGGTCGTCTACGACCGGGGCACCGGTTTCGCCCGCCGCACCCGGGAGGGCTTCGCCGCGGCCGTGGCCGACACCGGCCTGAAGGGGGTGGCCCTGTCGTGCGAGGAGAACTTCGACCAGGTGTCCGCCGTGATCGCCGAGCTGCTGGACACCAGGCCGGGCCTGTCCGGGCTGGTCGTGCACAACGAGGCCGCGGTCAACCACGTGCTGGGAGCGCTGCGCCAGCACGGCAGGCGGGTGCCCGACGACGTCGCCGTGGTGGCGATCTGCCCCGACGACATCGCGGAACGCTCCAGTCCGCCGCTGACCTCGGTGCTGATCCCGGCAGAGGAGGTGGGCCGCCAGGCGGTCCGGCTGCTCATGGAGAAGCTTGAGGGCCACGTCGTCCCCGAGGACACCCTGCTCCAGCCACGGCTCACCGTGCGCGACAGCACCTGAGAGCCTCCGTACGGCGGGATGGCGCCACCCGGAGCCCGGCGTGGGAGGTGACGACGCCATCCAGAGCCCGGCGCGGGGAATGATGACGTCACCCGGAGCCCGGTGCGGGGAGTCCGGCGGCGGGCTCCGGTAACGACGCGAAGAAGAACGAAGGGCGCCATCCCGCCGTACGGAGG
>NZ_JBEXUE010000240.1:0-15242 GCF_040614275.1 Streptosporangium sp. NPDC006013 | reverse complement strand
GCTGTCGCGCACATCTTCGCCGAGACCCCACGCCCCCCTTATCTTTTTGTTGTTTTTCTGGGGTTGTATTCCGCCACCCGCGACGCGGGGGCCGGGGGGGTGGGCCCCCCCCCGCCCGCGCCCCGCCTCGCACAGAGCGGTGACGCTCTCAGGGGACCAGTCCCGATTCCTTGATGAGCGCGATCGTCGCCTCAAGCTGGTCGAGGTCGTTCAGGTCGACCGAGGGAACCTTCAGCTCGTCCAGAGCGGGCACTCCCGCGGGCGGTGCGGCGTCGGCCAGGACCGGGTACTCGTAGGTCTCCTCGGCGAAGTACTTCTGTGCCTCGGCGCCGAGCAGGTAGGTGACGAATGCCTGCACGTCAGGATTCTGGGCGGCCTTCTTCAGCACGCCGACGCCCGCCACGTTGACCAGGGCGCCGCTGTCGCCGTCGGGGAAGAAGTGCAGCTTGGCGGTGAGCGTGTCAGGCGTCTTACCCCTCTCCTTGGCCAGCTCGCCCAGGTAGTAGTGGTTGATCAGGCCGACGGCGAGCTTGCCGGAGTCGACCTCCTCCAGGATGGGGCCGTTGCCCTCACGGATCTGCGGGTCGTTGGCCTTGAGCCCGGCCAGGAACTCCTTGGCCTTGGCCTCTCCGTGCTGCACCGTCACAGCGGTGACGAACGCCTGGAAGGACGCGTTGGTCGGGGCCACCCCGACCTTGCCCTTCCAGGCCGGATCGGTGAGGTCGAACACCGAGGCGGGCAGCTGGGCGGCGGGGACCAGGTCGGGGTTGTAGGCCAGCACCCGCGAGCGGGCGGTGACACCGACCCATTCCCCGCTCTTGGCGCGGTAGGTCGCCGGCACCTTGTCGAGCACGGTGGCCGGGAGCGGCGCGAACATGCCCTTCTTGGCCACGGCGCCGAGCGCGCCGGCGTCCTGGGCGAAGAAGGCGTCCGCCGGTGACTTCTCCCCCTCTTCGAGGAGCTGGGCGGCCATGGCCGCGGTGTTGGCGTAGCGGGCCTCGACGGCGATGCCGCTCTGCGCGGTGAACTTGTCCAGCAAGGGCTTGACCAGCGACTCGCTGCGCCCGCTGTAGACGGTGATCTTCTTGTCGGCCGTCGGGCCGGCAGCGGCCCCGGTGGTGTCCGCGGACTCTCCACCGCAGGCGGCCAGCCCGAGGACGAGAACACCGGTGGCGGCCAGCGCGAGCACGGTTTTGGGGAGGAACGTCGGCACCGTGGTGCTCCTTCGGTCATGGAGAAGAATTCCCGATTACAGCTACATCGCTGTAGAAGTTAGCAGAGCCTAACCTAAGTGTTCGCCGCAGGGCCAGGGCCGGCCACGGTAAGGGGCCTGGTCGGCGACGTGGTGACGCCACGCGCAGCCGGTCATGCGTTCGCGACACGCGGCCTCAGGGGAGGTTCCCGGCTACGCACGTGGTACGAGGCGAGGCGAGGAGCGCACCCGCCCGCGCGCAACGGGTCGATCACTTCCGGCGTCGGCGGGAGGACGAGTGTGTCATCGCCATACCGGCCTGGGCGGAGTCAGCGGCGGGTGTCGACGCCGCTGAGGTTCACTGCTCGCAGGGACCGCCGGACTGCGTCAGATCGACGATGGCCTCTCCGGTCCACACCACCGATCCCGCCGCCACCAGGACGGGAACCGCGAGCAGGAACGCGCCGCGCGGGCTGGGCAGTGGTTTGAGCAGGGCGGCGATCCGGCGCGGGACGGGCCCGGGACCTCGAAGGCCCAGGAACGGCACCGCCCCGGACGGCATCTCACCGCCGGGGGACAGCAGGGCCGCCTCACCGATCGCCCGGGCCGTCGCCCTGCGGTCACCGGTCTGCTCGGCGGCCCGCTCGTCGGCCCAGCGCTCGATCATGTATCCCGCCAGGTGACGAACCTGCCACAGAAAGGGGTGCGCCGCCACGGCCAACCGGCTGGCCAGCAGCCATCGGTGATGATGGCCGCTCAGATGGGCGTGCTCGTGCGCCATGACCACCGCGTGACTCTCCTCGCCGAGAGCGTCCAGCATGCCCTGGGTCACCACGATCCGGCCCGGCCGCCCGGGGAGGGTGAAGGCAGCCGGTCGCTTCTCGGCCACCACCACGACGTCACCACCGGGAAGGGCGGCGGCCTGCTCACGAGCGGCGCACAGCGACCGCCGCTCCCGCCGGGCGCCGCCGGCGAAGCTCGCGACGGCGATCACCAGGAAGGCCAGGGCGATCCAGTACGGCCATTCCAGCAGATCACCTCGGATGAGGACCAGGAGGGCATGGATCGAGACAGCCGCCACGCTCACCGCACTCGCGGCCGCGACCACGACGGCTGAGGATACGAAGGCCACCGCCGCCGGTGCCGGATGTTGCCGGTCGACCAGCACCGCCATTGAGACGACCAGTGCCACGGGAGCCACGAGCGTTGACAGCAGGAAATGGTCGATCATCAGGTTTCGCTCTCGTCTTGCCCCAGCAGCAGTCGCCGGACCAGTTCCTCGTCTCCGGCCGAGAGCCCGGAGATGAAATGCGTCAGGGCGGGTGCGTGGTCGGCCTCGGCGTCGAGCAATCGTCTCATCCGCCAGGCGACCAGCCCCGAGGGGTCGGCGGGCGCGGCATAGCGGTAGGCCCGCCCGGACCGCTCACGCGTCACGACGCCCTTGTCGTGCAGCCTGGTCAGGGTGGTCACCACGGCACTGTAGGAGAGCTCGCCACCCCCGTTGCCGCTGAGCAGGTCACGTACCTCCCCCGGTGACAGGGCGCCGGACGCCTCATGAAGCACGGTGAGGATCTCCGCTTCCAGGACCCCCGGGGATCGGCGAGAGCTCATCGGACGACCATAGCGGCCCCCGCCACCGGCCTGGAAGCGAGCAGCGTCATCGCCAGCGCGCAGCCCCACCCGATCACGATCAGGATGGCCCAGGGCAGCCAGGCCAGGCCCCACCGTCCGGCGGCGTCCCACAGCGTGCCGGTCAGCACGCTGCCGACCGTGACCCCGATGCCCGACAGGGTGGCGTACAGCCCGTAGTGGGTGGCGACCAGCCGTCCGCCGGACATCGCGACGATCACCTCCATCTCGAACGGGCAGATCAGCATGGTGCCGAGCGCGAGGAGCGCGGCCGCGACCAGCATCGGGGCCATGGCCGCCTGCCCGGCGAGGCCCTCGTCGGCCACCGCCACGTGCGGGACGGGACCGGGCCAGGCCACGAGCGGGACGAAGGCCAGCCCCATCACGGTGAGCCCGGCGCTCATGGCGCGAGGCGCGGTCATCGTGCGGGCCGCCCACGCGGTGACGCGCCCCTGCAGGGTGATGACGAGGAGCGCCGACAGCGCGAACATCTCCCCGACGCCCAGATCGCGCTGCGCGCCCAGCACCCGGCCCATGGCCAGCGGCAGCGTCAGGTAGACCTGGAAGGACAGCAGGTACGCCCCCGACATCGCCAGCGAGAAGTACCAGAAGGACCGGTTGCCCAGCACGATCCGCCATCCCCGGCGTTCCCGGCGAAGCTCGGGTGAGACGGCCGGAAGCCCGACCCCCTGCAGGACGGTCAGCAGCACGAACACCCCGGCCGCGACCAGCGCCACGACGTGGAAGTCCAGCCCCGACATGGCCAGCCCGGCCAGCGGGCCGAGCAGCAGCCCCGCCTGCCCTGCCATGTTGAACCAGCCGAACACCCGCACCCGCCGGTCCGCGGCGGCGACGGCCAGCAACGAGCGCACCCCCGGATCGAACAGGGCCCCGGCGAACCCGGTCGCCACCGACGCCACCACCAGCGCGCAGACGCCGTCGGCGAAGCCGAGCAGCGCGAAGCCGGCCGCACGAAGAGCGCATCCGGCCAGCACCGTGACACGGCCCCCCAGCCGATCCGCCAGGTAGCCGCCGACCAGCGCCATTCCGCGCTGGCTCGCGTTGCGCACCCCCATCACCAGGCCGACCACCCAGGCTGCCAAATCGAGCTGGTGGGTCAGGTGGAAAGCCAGGTACGGCATCAGCATGTTGAAACCGAGCTTGATCGTGAACTGGTTGAGCAGCAGCAGCCGCACGAGATTTTCGTTACTCATAGTGACGAAGACGATACGAAAGGTAAGGTTAGCGCGACGTTTACCTTCGGCTTGGGAGCCTGGCCCGATGCCCTCGACCCCGCCGCGACCGGCTTCGTTGCGCCGACGCGTGCTCGTCGCGATCACCGTCGTGGCGGCGTTCACGGTCACCCTGTTCGCGGTGCCACTCGCCATCGCGGTCAGCCATCTCTACCGCAGCGAGACCATGAACGCGCTCAGCCGTGACGCCACCTGGATCGCCGCCGCCATCCCCGACGACGACGTCGAGAACGGCGCCCGGGCGATCACCCTGCCGACCGGCGTGCCCGCCGGTCTCACGGTCGGCGTCTACTCCACCTCCGGCCACCTCCTGCACGGCGGCGGCCCCGCCGTCTCCGGCCTGGTGGCCGCCGCCGTCGAGGGGCACCCCCACGAGGGCGTCGAGGCCGGATTCCTCGTCGCCTCCGCGCCGATCCCCACCGACGAGACCCAGCTCGGGGTCGTGCGGGTCGCCACACCGTACGACGGGGTCGAGGACCGGATCCATCTCGCATGGCTGCTGATGGCCGCTCTCGCCACCCTCGCCGTCGCGCTCGCCGCCGCCTTCGCACTGCGCCAGTCGGCTCGCCTGGCGGCTCCGCTGGAGCAGTTGACCAGGGCCGCCCAGGCACTGGGTGAGGGTGACTTCTCCATCAGGCCGCTCCGCTCGGCCATCATCGAGGCCGACGCCGCCGGGCAGGCGCTGGCGGCCACCGCGCACCGCCTCGGCGAAGTCCTCGACCGCGAGCGCTCCTTCAGCGCCGACGTCTCCCACCAGTTGCGCACCCAGCTCACCGGCCTGCTCCTCGGCCTGGAATCGGCCCTCATCCGGCCCGGCGCCGACCTGACCCGGGCCATCGCCGTCGCCGTCCAGCGCGGCCGGCGCCTCCACACCATCATCGACGACCTGGTACGGCTGGCCCGCGACACGCGCACCGCCTCCGAACCCCTCGACGTGGCCGCCCTGCTGGAGGAGGTCCGTTCCGACTGGCACGGCAGGCTCGCCGCACAAGGCCGCCGGCTGACCATCGACCTGCCGGGTGAGTTGCCCCCGGTGGTCGCCTCGCTCCCCGCCGTACGGCAGATCCTGCGGGTGCTCGTCGACAACGCGCTCGTCCACGGGGCGGGGAAGGTCCGCGTCGGCGTCGTCGAAATCGGAGACGCGCTCGCCATCGAGGTCTCCGACCAGGGGCCCGGCGTCCCGGAGGAAAGCGACCCGTTCGTGCGCCGCGCCTCCGCGGGTGACGGACACGGCCTCGGCCTGGCACTCGCCCGCTCCCTGGCCGAGGCCGAGGCGGGACGGCTGGTCCTGCGCCGTGGTTCGCCGCCGATCTTCAGCCTGCTGCTGTCGCCTTCGAGGAGCACCTGACGAACCCGGCGACGCCCGGCCCGGAGCCACGAACCGCACGGTGACGTGAGCTCAGGCCACCGGAAGGCGCAGTTCGACCAGACCACCCCGGGACACCTTGGGGGTCAGCGTGCCGCCGGCCGCCTCCGCAAGCCTGCGGGCCAGCGCGAGGCCCAGCCCGGCGCCCTCGCCGGACGCGGCCGCCCGTCCCTGTGTTCCTGGACCGAGGACGGCCTCAAGCTCGCCGGCGCCGAATCCGGGGCCGTCGTCGCTGATGGCGAACACCGCGTCGTTCCCGGATCGCGAGACGCGGAGCAGCACCGCCGAACGGCCGTACCGCAGCGCGTTGTCCAGTAACGGCTGGAGCATGCGCAGGACCACCTCCCGATCACAGCCGACGACCAGTCCGGCGGCGCACTCCAGATCGAGCTGGATCTCACGCCCCCGCGCCCGGCAGGCCCGCAGCACGTCCGCCGCCACGTCAACGGCCGCGGCCGTGCCCGCGGAGGGATCTATGCTCTGCTGCGCCAGGCCGATCAGGGTGTCGAGGGCCGCGGTCATCCGGTCGGTCCCGTCGAGAACACGCCGCAGCACGGCCTGGAGCTCGGCGGCCGAGCGATCCCGGCGGAGAGCCACCTCCGTTTCCAGCCGTAGCCGGGTGAGCGGGGTGCGCAGTTCGTGGGCGATCTCGGCGGTGACCCGCTTTTCGTGACGGAGCGCCGCGGAGAGCCGGCCGAGCAGGCCGTCCAAGGTCGAGGCGAGGCCCGTCAGCTCGTCACGGGGCGGGCCGAGGCCGAATCTGCGATCAAGGTCCCGTTCGGACCACTTGGCCGCCTGGGCGGTCATCTGCGCGACAGGCCGCAGGGCCTGTGTCACCGAGCGCCGGACGAGCAGGGCGCTGAGCCCGAGGACCAGCATGTCGAAGACCAACGCGCCGATCAGCGCGGTCCGCTCGGCATCCTGGTACGGGATCAGGGAAAGGGCGACCACCACGACCGCGTCCGGCGTCGGAGGGTCGTGCAGCGGTACCGCCAGCATCCGCACGTCGTCGCCGGCATCGCGGAAGGTGGGGCGGGAGACCGCGCTGAGCTTTTGAGCGGAGGAGTCCAGGGGGCCGGGTACCGGCGGTGTGCTGACCGGAACACCGCCGGCGTCGAACACCCACACCCCACTGTCGAGAACCTCGTCGAATGGTGTCTCGTTGACCCTCAGCCGACCCTGGAAGGTCGTCACCGTGGCCGCCGCCGCTCCGGCCCGCGCCCGGAGGACACCGTCGGCGCCCTTTTCCAGTTGCCGGGAGAGCACCGTGTAGAAGCCCACGGTCAAAACCACGAGGGCGGCGGCGAGTGCCGCGGTCGCGGTGACGACGAGCCTGCGCCGGATCACCCGACCGAGTATCCGACGCCGCGGACCGTCGTGATCGCCGACGACTGGTCGATGCCGTCGAGCTTGCGGCGAAGCCGTACGACATAGGCGTCCAAGGTGTTGTCATGGACGATCGCCCCCGGCGGCCAGGCCGCGGCAATCAGTGAATGCCGGCGGACGACCTCCCCGCGGTGCGCCAGCAAGGCCGCCAGCAGCCGGAACTCCGTCGGAGTGAGGCCGACACCCCTGCCCTCATTGCGCGCCTCGTGTGCCGCGAGGTCCAGATACAGGCCAGAGGGCGGGTCCGTGACCTTGCCTCCGCGCCGTACCAGGGCCCGCAGCCGCAGCACCAGCTCCTCGAAGTGGAACGGCTTGGGCAGGTAGTCGTCGGCGCCCGAGTGGAAGCCCGACAACCGGTCGGTGATGCCTCCGCGCGCCGTGAGCAGCAGGACCGGCGCGTGCACGCCGCGCGCGCGCAGGGCCAGGCAGAGATCACGGCCGTCGACGTCGGGAAGGCCGATGTCGATGACGAACACATCGGGCGGGAGGTCCTTGAGACCGCGCAGCAGAGCGGTCCCACCGGCCACCGACAGGGAGACCTCGAACCCCTCCTCCCGCAGGCCGCGGCTCAGACCGGCACGCAGGGCCAGGTCGTCCTCGACGATGGCGACGCTTGGAGTCAAAAGATCGTTTCCTCGCTTCCTGCTGTCGGCAGGTTTGCTACCTCAGCGTATGCGACGCGGAAAACAGCAGGTGAGACCGCCTTTCGGCGGCTCCCGCGAGGCGAGGACGGCCGATCACCGGTCCGGAAACGCAGTCAGGTCACGTTCAGGTGGAACGTGCCAGCCTGGCGCGGTGACAACCCACCCTGATCTCCGTCGTCCACCTGACCGTCACCAGATGACCGCCGCGGAGGGCGGCAGGGCTTGAACACACCACGCACGGCCCGCGGCCGTGGCATCACCTGCCGGGCTTCCAGGCTCGTCGCGTGGGCGGCGGTGCTGCCGATCACTGTGGTGGCCGGTGAACTGGGCGAACCTGCCGTGCCCTCCTCGCACATGCTGATACCACTGCTCCTCGGGCTGGCGATCGCTCTGACCGGCCGGATGCGTGATCACGCTCCTGCCGTGCTCAACCGAACCTCACAGGTACTGCTCGGCGTGCTGATGGGGACCTACCTGGACCTGTCGGCACTGGGCCACGTGGCCGGATCGATCGCGCCCCTGGCCGCGGTGACCCTGGTGACGCTCCTTCTCTGCCAGGCGGCCGCGTTCGCCATGGCCCGTCTCAGCGGAGTGGATCGAGCCACGGCCACCCTCGGCATGATCGCTGGAGGATCGGCCGCCGCGGTCGCCTCCGCCGAGGATCTCGATGCCGACGGCCGCCTGGTGGCGTTCATGCAGTATCTGCGGCTGGGCTTCATCGTGGCGAGCACACCGGTCCTGCTGAGCTGGATCCCCTCCCGGCCACAGGAGGGGACCGGCACCGGCGCGCGTGGCGGTGCCGGCGGCCCCTGGCACCTGGTCAGCGGCCACGACCAGGTGTGGGGCCTGATCGTGCTCGCGGCCGTCGCACTGCTCGGCGTGCTGCTGGGCCCCCGCCTGAGACTGCCCAGCCCGGCCATGATGGGCCCCATGCTGGTGTCCGCCGTTCTCACCGCGACCGGCCTCGCGGGCGGATTCGCCCCCAGCGGAATGCTGCGGACCCTGCTGTTCACCATGATCGGGCTCGATGTCGGCCTGCGGTTCTCCCGGCGAGCCGTGCGGCGCCTGCGCCGGATCCTGCCCGCCGCGTTGGCCTGCACGCTGGCCGTCAGCGCCGCGTGCGCGGCCATGGCCTGGACGCTCTCCGCCGTCACCCACATCCCGTTCGGCGACACCTATCTCGCCACGACGCCCGGCGGGATCAACGCGGTCCTGGCGACGGCCTCCTCCGCGCACGCGAACCTGCCACTGATCTCCAGCGTGCAGAGCCTCCGGCTCTTCGCGATGGCGTTCCTGGCACCGCTGCTGATCCGCCTGACCGTCCACAGGTCCCGGACCGGCGGAGCGACACGTTGACCGGGAGAGCCCGGTGATCGCCGACGGCATCCTCTTGGCCGGCGGCGACCGCGTCGACGTCACCCGGCTCGTGAGGCGAACTCGGTCATCGCGTCGAGCAGCCACCGGGCGACGTAGTCGGCGAAGGAGGCGCGGGGCAGGATCAGGTACGTCGCGGGACCGGACTGCCAGAGCAGCACGGGCACCGGTCCGAGCGTGGTCGTCACCGCGTCGCCGGGGCCGAACGACCGGGGATGCAGGTCGGCGGGGCAGCCCTTCTCCAGCACCTGACGCGCCGCGGTCCCGCTGAGCTCAAGAGCCGTCCGGTTCGCCGACACGTCGACCACCGTGCCGGAATCACCCGCCAGGGCCTCGACGAGGTCCGCCACCAGCGGGCCGGGTTCGGCCGACGAGACCACGAGCCATTCGTCCGGGCCCAGCCACAGGGCGGTGTGCGCTCCCGCCCGAGCGGTGTCCGCGACCCGCTCCGGCAGGCCGGTCCCCAGGGCCGCCCCGATCCGGTCGAAGGCCGCGGATCCGGGTGCCACCCGGACCGAGACCATGGTCAGGAACGGCAGCTCCCGCAGTGACCCGCCCCGGGCACCGCGCATCCGGTCCTCCAGGTGCGCCAGCGGGCTGCGCCGCAGTTCGACGGGACCCGTCTCAGCCATCACGCCTGTTCCCTTCGGGGTCGTACAGCACGGGTTCGGCGACCTGGACCTCGACCGGGGAGTCGCCCACGTGGGCGATGAGGATCTCCCCGATCCGGTCCCGGCCGCCGGCGACGAGCGCGAGGGCGAACGGCCGGCCGAGCGCCTCGCTGTGGTAGCTGGAGGTGACGTGCCCGAGCATCGGGACGGGTCCCTGCTCCGGGGTGACCGGCGTGTCCGGCGCGATGATCTGCGTGCCCTCGGGCAGCCGGGTCACCCGGTCGACCGGCAGCAGGCCGATCAGGTGCCTGCGGTCGGCCCGCGCGGTGTCCGCCCTGGTGTAGGAGCGGTTACCGATGAAGTCCTTGCGTTTCGAGACCACCCAGTCCATGCCGGCGTCCTGCGGCGTGACGGTCCCGTCGGTGTCCTGCCCGACGATGGGGTAACCCTTCTCCGCGCGGAGCACGTGCATCGTCTCGGTGCCGTAGGGCGTGATGTCGAGGTCCGCCCCGGCGGCGTACACCTGCTCCCAGACGGCGAGGCCGTACCAGCCCGACACGTTGATCTCGTAGGCGAGCTCGCCGGAGAAGGAGATCCGGCAGATCCTGGCGGGTACACCGAAGGCCAGCGTGGTCTCGCGGAAGGTCATGAACGGGAACGCCTCGGCCGAGACGTCCAGGTCCGGGGCCACCCGCGCGACCACCTCCCGCGACTTCGGGCCCACCACCGCGATCGTCGTCCAGTGCTCGGTCACCGAGGTGCAGTACACGTCCAGCTCGGGCCACTCGGTCTGCAGCCACTCCTCAAGCCAGTCGAGGACACCGGCCGCACCGCCGGTGGTGGTGGTGAGGAGGAAGCGGTTCCGGTCGAGGCGCAGGTTCACGCCGTCGTCCAGGATCATGCCGTCGGGCTTGCACATGACCCCGTACCTGGCGGAGCCGACCGGCAGTCTCCGGTGGGCGTTGGTGTAGACACGGTCCAGGAACTCGCCCGCGTCGGCGCCGCAGACCTCGATCTTGCCCAGCGTGGAGGCGTCCATCATCGCGACGCCCCGCCGGGCGGCCCGGCTCTCGCGGGCGACCGCCGCGTCGATGTCCTCGCCGTCCCTCGGGAAGTACCGGGGGCGCAGCCACTGCCCGACGATCTCGAACCTGGCGCCGTGCGCGACGTGCCAGGGGTGGATCGGGGTGGTCCGTTCGGGGTCGAAGAGGTCGCCTCGCTCGCGCCCGGCGAGGGCCGCGAAGGAGACCGGGGTGTACGGCGCCCGGTAGGACGTCGTACCGATCTCCCCGGGGGTGCCGCCGAGAGCGGCGGCGATCACGCCGATCGCGTTGACCGCGGAGGTCCTGCCCTGGTCGTGCGCGGTGCCGATCGTGGTGTAGCGCTTCACGTGCTCGATGCCGCGCAGGCCCGCACCGGTCGCCCGCCAGATGTCGGCGACGGTCTGGTCGCGCTGCAGGTCGACGAAGTGCTCGTGCCAGTCGGCCGGCTCGCCGGTCCGCCCCGGCACCAGCCAGAGCTGCCGGACCGGCCCGTACTGGCCGGTGGCCGCCCGTCCCACCGGCGCCTCGGCCTCGACCGGGAACCCGGCGGCCACGGCGGCCTCGACCCCGGCCTCGGTGCCTTCCGAGAGGCAGCCACCGAGGTCGAAGGTGCCCCGGGCCGAACCGGCCACCCGCTGGTCGCGGACGGTCCCTTCGGGGACGAAGGCCGCGAGCACGTCGTCCCAGCGCAGCCCGCCCTGCCGCTGGCTGTGCAGGTGCACGACGGGGCTCCAGCCGCCGGAGACGGCGAGCAGGTCACACGCGATGGTCTCGACGTCGCCGCTGAGCAGTCCGTCGTCGTCCAGAGCGCTGACCAGGACGCCGTCGACCCGCGGGGTACCGGTCGTCTCGACGACCGCGCTGCCCGGCACGACGCGCACTCCGGTCCCGGCGACCTCGGCCGCGCGCGGCGACAGGGCGGGACGGGCGTCGATCACGGCCGCCACCTCGACGCCGGCCGCGACCAGGTCGGTCACCGTGTCGTACGCGCTGTCGTTGGTGGTGCTCACCACGGCGCGGGAGCAGGGCGTCACGGCGTACCGGTTGAGGTAGCCGCGCACGGCCGAGGCCAGGAACACCCCGGGGCGGTCGTTGCCCGCGAAGACCAGCGGGCGCTCGTGCGCGCCGGTGGCGATCACGACCCGCGCCGCCCGGATGTGCCAGACCCGCTGACGGGACACGCCCTCGGGGGCCGGGTGCCCGAGATGGTCGGTGCGGTGCTGGACGGCGACGACGTAGTTGTCGTCGTAGCCGCCGAAGGCGGTGGTGCGGCTGAGCACCCTCGCCTCGGGGGCGGATTCGAGTTCGGCCACGACCTCGCGCACCCAGTCCAGCGCGGGCGAGCCGTTCACCGTCTCCTCCCGGCAGGAGAGCAGCGACCCTCCCGGCTCGGACTGCTCGTCGAGGAGGATCACCCGGGCACCCGACCTGGCGGCGGCGGAGGCCGCGGCGAGCCCCGCCGGGCCGGCACCGATGACCAGGACGTCGGTGTGCGCGAACATCTTGTCGTAGACGGCCTCGTCACCGGTGGGGTCGAGCCGGCCCAGGCCGGACAGCGTCCGCACGGCCAGCCCGTCGACGAGGGAGACCGTGGTGGCCGGGAGCATCGACTCCGAGCACCGCCCGAGGACCTCAAGCAGCGCGTTCGGCTCCTCGACACCGGCCGCCACGATGCCGCGCGGGCGCCCCCGGTAGATCGAGGGGGCGACGTCGAGCCGGCCCGCGGCCAGCATCGCCGAGGCGACGGTGTCACCCGGGTGGCCGGTCAGCTCCTGGCCGTCGACGGTGAGGCGGAGCACCGTGTCACGGTCGATCCGGCCGCCGGACGGGAGCCGGTGGGGCTGGGCGCTCATCGCGATCCTTCCGGGCGGGGGTCGGTGGGCCGGTAGACGGCGAGCACCTGGTAGCTGGTGGTGTCCCGCACGACGTTGAACCAGCGGCGGCAGCCGGTGCTGTGCACCCAGCGTTCGGCGAAGGGGCCCTCGGGGTTGTCGCGGAAGAAGAGGTACTCGGCCCATTCCTGGTCGGTCAGGTCGGCCGGGGCCTGCGGGTAGCGGACGTGGGCCTGCCCGCCGTAGTGGTACTCGGTCTCGTCCCGTGGACCGCACCAGGGACAGTTCAGCAACAGCATGCGGTGGCTCCTTGGCGAGATCGCGGGGGTCAGTGGGCCACGGCCGCGGCGCCGTGCTCGTCGATGAGGGCGCCGGTGGTGAACCGCTCCAGGGAGAACGGCGCGTTCAGCGGGTGCGGCTCCCCGGTCGCCATGGTGTGGGCCATGGTCCATCCGGCCGACGGGGTGGCCTTGAAACCGCCGGTCCCCCAGCCGCAGTTGACGTAGAGGTTCTCCACGGGCGTCCTGCCGATGATGGGCGAGGCGTCGGGGGAGACGTCGACGATGCCGCCCCAGGTACGGAGCACGTGCGCGCGGGCGAAGATCGGGAACAGTTCGATCGCCGCCGCCATCTGCTTCTCGATGACATGGAAGGAGCCGCGCCGGCCGTAGCCGTTGTAGGAGTCCACTCCGGCGCCCATGACCAGCTCGCCCTTGTGCGCCTGCGAGACGTAGACGTGCACGTGGTTCGACATGACCACGGTTGGGTGGACCGGCGCGTACAGCTCGGAGACCAGTGCCTGCAGCGGTTGCGACCGGACCGGCAGCCGGAAGCCGGCCTGCTCCGCCAGGACGCCGCTGTGACCGGCGGCGACCAGGCCGACCACCCCGGCGTTGACGGTGCCCCGCGTGGTGCGCACGCCGACGACCCGGTCGCCGTCCTTGACGAAGCCGGTGACCGCGCAGTTCTGGATGAGGTCCACGCCCAGCGCGTCCGCGGCGCGGGCGAAGGCCCAGGCCACGTGGTCGTGCTTGGCGATGCCGGCCCGGGGCTGGAACGTCGCGCCCAGCACCGGGTAGCGGACGTCCGGGGAGATGTTGATGATCGGGCACACCTCGGCCACCTCCTCGGCCTCCAGCCACTCCGCGTCGACGCCGTTGAGCCGGTTGGCGCCGACCCGGCGGCGGGCCTCGCGGACGTCCTGGAGGGTGTGGGCGAGGTTGAGCACGCCCCGCTGGCTGAACAGGAAGTCGTAGTCCAGTTCCTCGGGCAGCCGCTCCCACTGCTTCAGCGCGAACTCGTAGATCCCGGCGCTCTCGTCCCACAGGTAGTTGGAGCGGATGATCGTGGTGTTGCGGGCCATGTTGCCGCCGGCCAGCCAGCCCTTCTCCAGCACCGCCACGTTGCCGATGCCGTGGTTTCTGGCCAGGTAGTAGGCGGTGGCCAGCCCGTGCCCGCCGCCGCCCACGACGATCGCGTCGTACGACGGCTTCGGCTCCGGGTTGCGCCAGAGCAGGGCGGGGTGCTCGGGGAGCGGGTTCGTGGTCACGCCGAGGCTCCGTTCGGGTCGAGGCCACCTAGAAAACTATTGATATATCAGTTAGTGGGGTAACCTACGTCAGGTGCGAGCGACGGTCAACGTAGGGGGCGGGGACAACGAGTCACCGCTCTCGCTCGCCGAGCAGGCATACCGCACCATCCGCGACAGGCTCGTCATGCTCGACATTCGCCCCGGGATGCCGATCAAGGAGGATCACCTCGCCGCCTCACTCGACATGGGCAGGACACCCGTCCGCGAGGCGTTGAAGCGGCTGGAGGGGGAGCGGCTCGTGGTCGCCTACCCGCGCCGCGGCACCTTCGCCACCGACGTCAACATCACCGACCTCGCCCACATCTCCGAGGTCCGGCAGCAGCTGGAGCCGGTGGCCGCGGCCAAGGCTGCCCTGCGCGCCACGCCGGCGGACCGGATCGCACTCGGCGAGCTCGGCGCGGAACTGGCCCCCGAGCGCATCTCCACCCTGCCGCCGGAGAAGCTGATGCGTCTCGACCTGCGCGTGCACCGCGCCCTGTACGCCGCCACCGGAAACCCCTACCTTGAGGACACCCTGGTCCGCTACGACAACCTGGCCACCCGGATCTGGTGCCTGTTCGTCGACCGGCTTCCCGGCATGGCGGGCCATGTCGGAGAGCACGGCCCGCTGCTGCGCGCCGTCGTCGACGGCGAGGAGGAGCAGGCCGCCCGGCTCGCCGCCGAACACGTCGCGGGCTTCGAACGCGAGGTCCGCGCCCTGCTCTGACCTCCCGGCCCGATCACTTGACGATCTCCAGGACCGCCATCATGCCCGCGTCCTCGTGGTTGAGAATGTGGCAGTGCAGGACGGTCTTGCCGGTGTAGTCGGTGAAGTGGATCCGGATGACGACCTGCCCCCTGGGGGGAATGTTCACGGTGTCCTGCCAGCTGTGGGCGTGGTGCGGCCGCCCGTTGGTGCTCATCAGCTGGAAGTCGTTGGTGTGTCGGATGCGCGTGCGAGTGGTACCAGTAGGTGCCCGGCCACCTCCACCTGCCGTCTCTCCACGACGAGCCGCGCGCGCAGGACCCCCCTGTGGCTCACCAGTTGCGACGGGTCCCGCAGTGGGGCCCCCCTCCCGAACCGGCGGCGACGGCGACGGGCTACCGGCGAAGCCGCTCACCACCGTGGCGATGACAAGGATCGCGACCACGGCGAGACGGGACAGACCGCATCGAGACCGCATCCCACCCCCCGATGTGAAGCGCTGCCGTCTGTCGTTATCGGCCGGTACGGGACGGGCCAAACTGCCGCCTTGGACACGGGGGCCTTTGCGTGCCAAATATTTGACCGGCCGGCACCTGCCTTCCTTGACTCCCGCCACCGTTGGGCACCCGTACGGAC
>NZ_JBEXUE010000239.1:0-15289 GCF_040614275.1 Streptosporangium sp. NPDC006013 | reverse complement strand
CGAGGCCCTCGCGGGCGATGCGAACATCACGCAGTGGAACACCCAGGGCCGCAGGGCCAGCTACCTGCAGTTCAACCCGGGCGCCGCGACGGCCGGCGGCGAGCCGATCGGTGACGGGCACCCCGCGCTGAAGGACGTCAGGGTGCGCCAGGCCATCCATCACGCGATCGACAAGAAGGCCCTCGTCGAGCAGGCGCAGAACGGTCTCGCCGTACCGGCGGACGGTTCGATCATCCCGCCGATGTACCAGGAGTTCTTCTGGAAGGCCGAGGGCGACAAGGCAGTCACCTTCGACCTGGCGGAGGCCAACCGCATCCTCGACGAGGCCGGCTACGCCAAGGGCGCGGACGGCGTTCGCACCATGCCCGACGGCGGGCGCAAGCTGGAGATGCGCTTCAGCATCCACACCGACGAGCCCGTCGAGGACAAGATCGCCCAGTTCCTCACCGGCTGGCTGAAGGACATCGGCATCCAGCTCACCACCCGCAGGCTCGACTCCAACAAGTTCACCGAGGAGACGGGCAGCACGGCGCTCTACGACATCGCGATCAGCGGCTGGTCGGTCAACCCGGACCCGGAGGAGATCCTGGCCACCCACCTGTGCAGCCGCAGGCCCACCGCGAGCGGGCAGGGCGGCGGCACCGAGTCCTTCTTCTGTGACAAGGAGTTCGAGAGGCTCTACCAGGCGCAGCTGGCCGAACTCGATCGAGCCGCCCGGGTCGAGCTGATCAAGCAGATGCAGGCGCGGCTCTACACCGAGGCTCCCGTCGTCGCGATCTACTATCCCAACAACCTGGAGGGCTACCGCAAGGACCGGATCGCCTCCATCACCCCGATCCCCGAGGACAACGGCATCCTGTACGGCGGGAGCAGCTACTGGCCGGTCTACTCGCTGCGTGCGGTGGAGCGCGCCGCCGCCCCGGCCGGGAGCGGTTCGGGAAGCGGCACCGTGGTGGCCGTCGCGGTGGCCGTCGTGGTGGTTCTCGGCGCCGGGGGCTTCTTCCTCCTGCGCCGCCGCCGCGCCGCCGCCGACGACCGCGAGTAGCGGCCGATGCTCACATCGCCGCAACAGGCGAGGGGCGACACCGAGGAGGGCGGTGCCCGCCGGGCCGTGGCGCGCTACGCGCTGGTCAAGCTCGGCGGGGCACTGCTCAGCATCGGACTGGTGATCGTCGCCACGTTCTTCCTGTTCCGTCTGATCCCCGGCGACCCCACCATCGCCTACACCCGCGACGTGCCGGTGACCCCGGAACAGCTCGCCCTGCTCAGACGGCAGATGGGCCTGGATCGGCCGCTGGGCGCGCAGTTCCTGGACTTCGTGGGCCGGACCCTGCGGCTGGACCTGGGCACCTCGTACGAGTACCGCAGACCGGTCGCCGAGCTCATCGGCGACCGGGTGGGGCCGACGTTGCTGCTGGTGGGCACCGGGCTGGCCGTCGCGGTCGGCCTGGGCATGTGGCAGGGCACCAGGGCCGCCTGGCACCACGGCGGCCGTTTCGACCGCTTTTCCACCGGGACCGCGCTGACCCTGTGGTCGGTGCCGACCTTCTGGCTGGGACTGCTGCTGCTCATGGTCCTCGCCGCAGGGATCGGCCCGGTACCGGGCCTGTTCCCCACCCGGGGCATGGAGGACGTCGACGCCCCCGGCGGGCCGCTCTACCTGCTGCACGTCGCCCACCACCTGGTGCTGCCCTGCCTCACCCTGGTCGCCGTCGTCTACGCGCAGTACCTGCTGGTCATGCGCTCCTCGCTGCTCGACGAGATCGGCCAGGACTATGTGACCACCGCCCGCGCCAAGGGCCTGCGCGACGACGACGTCCGGCGCCGTCACGCGGTGCCGAACGCGCTGCTGCCGACGGTGACCCTGGTCTTCATGCAGATCGGGTTCGTGGTCGGCGGCGCGGTCTCGGTGGAGTTCGTCTACTCCTGGCCCGGTCTCGGGCTGCTGTTCGTCGAGGCGATCAGGGGACCCGACTACGCCGTCATGCAGGGCACCTTCATGCTCGTCTGCGTCGCGGTGATCGTCATGAACACGCTGGCCGACGTGGTCTACCACGTCCTGGACCCGAGGGTGAGGTCGGCTTGAGCACGATCGCCCGCACCCGCCGCCGCGCCGCTCTGGCGCGGTTCTGCCGCCGGTACGCCAGGCAGCGGGCCGGGCTGTACGGGGCGGCGATCCTGCTGGTCGCCGTCCTGGCGGCCCTGCTCACGCCGCTGCTCACCGACCCGTCGGGGATGGACGTGACGAGGGCGACGGGCGCCAGGATGGCACCGCCGAGCATGGACTTCCCGCTCGGCACCGACGAGTCCGGCCGCTCGGTGGCGCTCATGCTGCTGTGGGGCGCGCGGGTCTCGCTGCTCATCGGGTTCATGTCGGCGCTGCTCAGCATGGTGATCGGCACGGTGTTCGGCATCGCGGCCGGGCACTTCCGGGGCTGGGTCGCCGCCGTGCTGATGCGCGTCACCGACTGGTTCCTGGTGCTGCCCGCGCTGGTCCTGGCCATGGTGCTCGCGGCCATCCTCGGCGGTGGCCCGTCCACGATCATCCTGGCGATCGGGGTGACCTCCTGGGCGTCCACGGCGAGGCTGATCCGGGCGCAGACGCTGGCGGTCGAGGCCAGGCCGTACATCGAGAGGTCCAGGGCACTGGGCGCCGGGCACTGGCATGTCATGACCCGGCACGTGCTGCCGAACGTCGCCCCGCTGGTCCTGGCCAACACCACGCTCATGGTGGCCAGTGCCATCGTCACCGAGTCCACCCTCGCCTTCCTCGGCGCGGGCTCCGGCCAGGTCTCGTGGGGCAGCATGCTGCGCGGCTCCTACGACTGGGGCGCGGCCACCTCGGGAGCCTGGTGGTACGTGCTGTCGCCCGGCCTGTGCATCATCGCGGTGGTCCTGGCGTTCACCCTCTGCGGGCGCGCCCTGGAGACCGTACTCAACCCGCGGCTGAGAGGAGCCTCGTGACCCTGCTCGAACTGCGCGACCTGGCGGTGACCTACCGGGGCGCGGCCGGGGACGTGCCCGCCGTGCGGGGCGTCTCGCTCGGCCTGGAGGCCGGTGAGGCCCTCGGCGTGGCGGGGGAGTCGGGGTCGGGCAAGTCGACGCTGGCCATGTCCCTGCTGCGGCTGCTGCCCAGGGACGCGCTGGTGTCCGGGGAGATCCTGCTGGACGGCGAGGACGTCCTGGCGATGAGCTGGGGGCGGTTGCGCGCGGTCCGGTGGGCCTCGGCCTCGCTGGTCTTCCAGGGTGCCCAGCACGCGCTGAACCCGGTGCGCCGGATCGGCGACCAGATCGCCGAACCGCTGCGGGTACACGGCATGGCGACCGGGGCCGAGGCGCGGCGCAGGGTGGCGGAGCTGCTGGAGCAGGTCGGCCTGCCGGCCTGGCGGGCGCGCGGCTACCCGCACGAGCTGTCCGGCGGCCAGCGCCAGCGGGTGATGATCGCCATGGCGCTGGCCTGCTCACCCC
The DNA here is from genome assembly GCF_040614275.1 of Streptosporangium sp. NPDC006013. Taxonomy (NCBI): domain Bacteria; kingdom Bacillati; phylum Actinomycetota; class Actinomycetes; order Streptosporangiales; family Streptosporangiaceae; genus Streptosporangium; species Streptosporangium sp. NPDC006013. Next base: position 11,821 of record NZ_JBEXUE010000239.1, on the reverse strand, counting down.
GCCTGATCATCGCCGACGAGCCGACCACCGCGCTGGACGTGATGATCCAGGCGCAGGTGCTCTCGCTGATCCGCTCGCTCATCGCCGAGCACGGGATCGGCCTTGTCATGATCTCCCACGACCTGTCGGTCCTGGCGTCGACGTGCGACCGGCTGGCGGTCATGTACGCGGGCCGGGTGGTCGAGTCCGGCCCCTCGCGCGAGGTCTTCACCGGCGGGCGGCACCCCTACAGCAGGGCGCTGGCCGAGGCGTTCCCCACCGTCGGGGACCCCGCCTCCAGGATGGCGCCCAGGGGACTGGGCGGTGACCCGCCCGACCCCGCGCACCTGCCCGCGGGGTGCTCCTTCCACCCTCGCTGCCCGGTCTCGCTCGTCTCGTGCGCGTCGGAGCCGGTCGAGTTGCGGGCTGCGGGCGACGGCACCGGAGCGCCGCACACCGCCGCGTGCGTCCACGTCAGTGAGGAGAGCCGATGACCCTGCTCGAAGCGCGGGAGGTGCGGGTGGAGTTCGCCTCGCGCGGGCGCCGCGCCCGCGCGGTGGACGGGGTGAACCTCGCCGTGGGCGAGGGGGAGATCGTCGCGCTGGTCGGCGAGTCCGGCTGCGGCAAGACGACGCTGGCCAGGACCCTGCTCGGTCTGGAGCGGCCCACCTCGGGGTCGGTCCGCTACGGCGGTGTCCCGCTGGCCTACTCATCGCGCGCCCTGCGGGCCCACCGCCGCGAGGTGCAGCTCGTGCTCCAGGACCCCACCGGATCGCTCAACCCCCGGCACACCGTCTACGAGGCGGTGGCCGAGGGGCCGCGCATCCATCGCCTGCCCGGCGAGGGCGACCTGGTCGCCTCCGCCCTGTCGAGGGCCGGGCTGCGTCCTCCCGAACGGTTCTTCGACCGCTACCCGCACGAGCTGTCCGGTGGCCAGCGCCAGCGCGTCGTCATCGCCGGAGCCCTCGCGCTGGAGCCCAGGGTGCTGGTCGCCGACGAGCCGGTGGCCTCGCTGGACGCGTCGGTACGCGGCGAGATCCTCGCCCTGCTGCTCCGCCTCCGCGCCGAGCTGGGCCTGTCGGCCCTGGTCGTCACCCACGACCTCGGACTGGCCTGGAACATCGCCGACCGGGTCGCGGTGATGTATCTCGGCAGGATCGTCGAGTCGGGGCCGGTGGAGCGGATCCTCACCTCGCCCTCGCACCCGTACACCCAGGCACTGCTGTCGGTCCTGCCGGAGTCGCGGTCGCCCGTGGTGCTGGGCGGCGAGCCGCCGGACCCCACCCGGATCCCGGCCGGCTGCCGCTTCCACCCGCGCTGCCAGGTGCTGGCCTCGGGCGCGGCGGCCGAGGCGGGGGTCGAAGGGCTGTGCGCGTCCGGGGAACTGCCGGTCCTGCCGTCCTCGGCCGGGGCCCAGGTCGCCTGCCACCACGCCGAGGCCCGCTCCGCCCGGCGCGAGGCGGAGTCGGAAACGGAGTCGGAAACGGAGGCGGAAACGGAGTCGGAAACGGAGGCGGAAACGGAGGCGGAGCGGCGGTGAGATGAGGCGACCGGCCCCGGGCGAGGCCCTTCCCGAAGGACGTTCACGGAGAACGGTTCCGGAGCCCGGCTGCCGAGGCCGATAACAGGGGCCGATCTCGGGGGCCGCTCTCGGGGGCCGGGCCGGCAAGCCGGACTCAGAGGCCGGGGAGGAGGCCGTTCCTGAACAGGTCGACGAAGAGCCCGTGGTCGGCCCTGGCCCGTGCCCCGTAGGCGTGCGCGAAGTCGACCAGGGTGCGGGTGAAGCCCTCGGTGTCGCCGTCGATCACGGCCACGATCGCGTCCTCGGTGGAGAAGTCGACCAGGTCGTGGCTGGACTCGTCGTCGGCCACCGAGTGCATCCTGGCCACCGCCCGGCCCAGGTCGCGAATCACCGAGGCGAGCTCGTCCGGCTCGTTGACGTCGCCCCAGTCCAGGTCGGCGGTGTAGGGGGAGACCTCGGCGACCATCTGGCCGACGCCGTTCAGCGTGGTGTAGCCGAGCCACGGGTCGGCGTACGCCTGCAGGGCCCGCTGCGATTCGGCGGTGCGGTGGCCCTGGTGCTTGAAGTAGCCGTGCACCTTCTCGTCCGTCACGTACCGCGCCACGGCCGGGACCTGGGCCTGCTTCATGTAGAGGATGACGTCGTTCTCCAGGGCCTGGGTGTGGCCCTCAAGCAGCATGTTGTACGAGGGCAGCCCGGCCGAGCCGATCCCGATGCCGGTGCGGAGCGCGAAATCCTTGATCTTGTGCTCGACCGCCGAGACGGTGGGAAGGGTCGTCAGGTAGTCCTGGAAGGCCGCCTCCACCAGCTGCCGGGTCTCCTCGTCGACCGGGTAGCGGCCGTCCATGACGGCGAACCTGCGGTCGAAGTTCTCGACGGTGGTCTCCAGCTCCAGCAGCGCCACCCGGGTGTTCAGCCGGGCGTGCTGCAGCACCCGGTGCAGCACGCCGGTGGTGGTCTCTAGGGTCAGCGAGCCGATCGCGTCGTCCCCACCCTCGGAGATGCCGGTCAGCTCGGCGAGGTAGGCACCGGCGAACTCGGTCACCAGGGCGGTGATGACGTCGTCGGACAGCGCCTTGGCGTACCCGATGAGCGCGATGCTGGCCGAGAACCGCCGCAGGTCCCAGATGTACGGTCCGACGTAGGCCTCGTCGAAGTCGTTGACGTTGAAGACCAGCACGCCGGAGGCGTTCATGTAGGTGCCGAAGTTCTCGGCGTGCAGGTCGCCGTGGATCCAGACCCGCCTCGTCTGGTCGTCCAGGAAGGCGTCGTCGGCGAACTCGCCGGTCATGTCCGCGTAGAACAGGCAGGCGCTGCCCCGGTAGAAGGCGAACGGTGAGGCGGCCATCTTCCGGAACTTGCGCCGGAAGGCGGCTGGATCGCGCTTCATGGAGTCGCCGAACTCGGTGATCAGGACGTCGAGAATGTGCGCCGAGCGCCCATCGATGGTCATGGTCCGCACGCTAGGGCGTACGACCGAAACTCCGCCAGTTCTCCGAGATTACAGATCTGGAACGCACCAATGGCCGGGCACGGCTCGCGCGGCGTGGCGGGCGTCGACAGCCGCACCGCGCGATCATAGATTCGACGATGAGATGAGGTCCGCAAGGGGAGTGGAGGTCGACATGGCGGTGCTGGAGGGCAAGGCGGCGGTGGTCACCGGAGGGTCGCGGGGCATCGGCCGGGCGATCGTGGAGCGCCTCGCCCGCGACGGGGCGGACGTGCTCTTCAGCTACGCGAGCGACGCCGGCGCCGCGGCCGAGGTCGAGCGGACGGTCAAGGAGGCGGGCGGGAGTGCCTGCGCCGTCCAGGCCGACCTGGCGGAGCCGGGCGCCGCCGAGCGGCTGATGGAGACCGCGGAGGAGTTTCTCGGCGGCCTCGACATCCTGGTCAACAACGCCGCGCTGAGCTTCACCCCGACCCCCGTCGCGGAGACCGGCGAGGAAGTGTACGACCGCGTCATGGCGGTCAACGCCAGAGCCGTCTTCCTGACCATCCGATACGCCGCCAGGCACATGCGCGACGGCGGGCGCATCGTCAACATCTCCACACTCAACACCGTCCGCCCGGCACCCGGCATCGCCCCCTACGCGGCGAGCAAGGGTGCGCTCGAACAGCTGACCGCCGTCACGGCCCGCGAGCTCGGCGGCCGGGGCATCACCGTCAACACGGTCTCGCCCGGTGCCACGGACACCGATCTGCTGCGCGGCACCAACCCCGCGGCGGCCCTGGACCAGGTCGCGGGCATGACCTCGCTCGGCCGCCTCGGCGAGCCCTCGGACATCGCCGACGTCGTGGCCTTCCTGGCGGGCCCCGACGGCCGCTGGCTCACCGGCCAGAACCTCCACGCCAACGGCGGCCTCGGCTGAGGATGTAGGCGAGCGTCTCCCGGCCGCGACCGCTGTCAGCGGCCCGGCCTTCCTGTGCCGTTGCGCTGTGCCGTGTTCGGCCTCAGGGTTCGCGGGCGCAGAGGTACGCGTCCAGGTCGGCGGCGCCCTTGAGCATGGCGCGGCCCCGGGCGGACAGGCGGGCCTGCCAGTCGCGCAGGGTCGACTCCAGCGGGGCGACGCCTCCGGCGGAGCGGACCTGAGCGATCAGCGGGGCGATCTGCTCCAGCAGGTAGCCACCCCGCCTGAGCTGGTGGGTCAGCCGGACGTCCCGTACGTCGGCCGCGCTGTAGATCCGGTAGCCCGTCTGCGGATCGCGGCGCGGCCGGACCAGCCCGGCGTTCTCCCATTTGCGCAGGGTGGCAGGGCGGATGCCGAGCCTCCTGGCCAGCGGGCCGATGAACGTGTCGCCGCGCTCCTGCGGCACGGGCGCCAGATCGCGGAGCGCGGCTTCGACGGCCTGGAGGGTGCGGCGGTCGTCGAGGAGTTGGCCGTGGCTCTCGTCGATGAGCCGCAGCGCGTCCTCGGTGGCACCCCGGTTGACCGCCTGCATGATCGACGTGGCCGTCTGGTGACCGTGCCCGGGCATGAGGGCGAGGAACGCGCGCAGGGCTTGCGCGTGCAGCGGCGTATAGGTGCGATAGCCGTGGACGGTGCGTTCGGCGGCGGGCAGGATGCCGGCGTCCTCGTAGTTCCTGATCGCCTGGGTGGACAGGCCGTGCTCGCGCGCCAGGTCCACTGGCCTCATGGATGCACCACCGATTGAAGGTTCGTCGCGATGAGAGCGGGGATTTTCCTGGAAAAGTTTACACCGAATGTTCAGCGATACCGTTGAAGGCATGGATATCAAGGACACGGCCCGGCCGCTCGATGGCACGGGCGTCTCGGCGTTCCTCCGGTCGCTTCCCGCCAAGCCCCTGCTGCTCGGCCTGGGCGAGGCCAGGCACTTCGTGGGGGAGCTGGGCGAGCTGCGCAACGAGATCTTCCGGCATCTGGTCGAGCACGAGGGCTACCGGTCGTTCGCCATCGAGAGCGACTGTCTCATGGGCCTCGTGGTCGACGACCACGTCACGACGGGCACCGGCACGCTCGATGACGTCATGGAGCGCGGCTTCAGCCACGGCTTCGGCGCGTCACCGGCCAATCGCGAGCTCGTGCGCTGGATGCGCGCGTACAACGAGGAACATGATGAAAAGCTCCGGTTCTTCGGCTTCGACGGCCCTCTGGAGTATTGGGCCGAGAGCCCGCGCCAGGCGCTCACCGGTCTCCACGGCCTTCTCGACGGCCCGCTCCCGTGCACGATGGAAACCCTCGACGCGCTGCTGGGCCCGGACGACCGGTGGTCGAACGAGGCCACGGCCATGGATCCGTCCCAGTCGATCGGCCGGTCCGCCGACGCCCAGCGGCTGCGCCTGATCGCCGACGACCTGGTGGCGCTGCTCGACACGCAGGCGCCGCGGCTGAGCGCGGAGGACAGGGAGCGGGCGGCACTGTACGGGCGCACCGCCGTCGGCCTGCTCCGCTACCACTCCTGGATGGCCGACGCCTCCCCGGAACGGTGGACCCGGCTGTCGGCCCTGCGGGACGCGATGATGGCCGCCAACCTGCGTGCCGTCGCCGAGCAAGGCCCGGCCCTGGTTTTCGCCGGCAACCTTCACCTGCAGCGGAACAAGAGCCTCATGCCGTTCGGCGACCAGGCGCTGGAGTGGTGGAGTGCGGGGGCGATCGCCGAAACGCACCTGGGCGACCGGTATGCCTTTCTGGCCTCGGCCCTCGGCACGGTCGGCGACGACATTCCGTCCCCTGACACCGTCGAGGGCCTCCTGTCCACACTCCCGTGGGACCACTCTCTCATCGACGCCCGCCGCCTGGCCGAGGCCGTCACGAAGCCCGCCCCGCGCATCTCCCACGATTTCGCCTATTTCCCGCTGGACCCGGCCCAGCTCGACATGATCGACGGCATCGTCTTCCTCAAGCAGGCCGTCAGGCTGAAAAAGCTGGGTTGACACGCACGCGCATCAATCACACCATCCATGCCCGCCTCCTCACCGAAGACGGTGCCCGGGATCGCCAGGCGATCGCCGCTGTGCGGGCTGGTCGCCGACCCGCTTTGACGGTAACCGGCTGCGCCGACAAACCGAGGGCTTCCCATGTCGGCGGCCGGTCCTGACCGGCCTTCCGTTCCCGGGCGGTCAGGCGGGCGGCCGCACGGTTCGAGCTGGGCGGGAGGCGTTGTTTTGGGCCTTGTAGGCATCCGGCGCCGGGGTTACGATCCGCGTAATTATTAGGAAACTTTCCTAAATGGAAAGGCATTTACGTGCGCCGATTAGCCTCCATGCTGCTGGTTCTCGCCATGGCAGCCACTCTCGCCGCTCTCTCGTCCCCCGCCTCGGCCGCCGCCCGGCTCACCGCGGTCTTCACCCTCACCGGCACCCAGGGCAAGTTCGTGGTGAGCAACCCCGGCACCACTCCGGTTACCGGCTGGTCGATCACCTTCGACCTGCCCGCGGGCATCACGGTCAGCGGTGCCCAGAACGCCACCACCACGCAGAACGGGACGCGGGTCAAGCTGACCCCCGCCTTCTACATCAACACGGTACGGGCGAACGGCAACACCGAGCCGTACAGCCCCACCTTCACGCTCAGCGCGGCGGCCCAGCCGGTGAGCTGCACGATCAACGGCGCCAACTGCGACGGCAGCGGCGACCCGCCGCCCCCGGACGCGCCCGTCACCGCGACCTACTCGGGGAGCGGCACCCAGGGCAGATTCGTGGTCGCCAACAACACCGACACCGCGCTCAACGGCTGGTCGATCACCTTCGACCTGCCCGCCGGGGTCACCGCGAGCGCCGCGCAGAACGGGTCGCTGAGCCAGAGCGGGCGCCAGGTCACGCTGAGCCCGGCCCACTACAACACGACCGTGGCGGCACGCGGTACCACCGAGCCGTACAGCCCCGCGTTCACGCTCAGCAGCGCGTCCGCCGAGCCGGAGAACTGCAGGATCAACGACGTCAGGTGCGACGGCGCCGCCGACACGCCGCCCGGCGCGCCCGGCAACCTGCGTTCGCCGGTCAAGACCACCAGAACCGTCTCGCTGGCCTGGGACGCCGCGACCCCGGGCAGCCTGCCGATCTCCGGCTACCAGGTCTACCGGGGCGCCGACCTCGCCGCGACGGTCACCGGGACGAGCACCACCGTCACCGGCCTGACCTCGAACACCGAGTACACGTTCACCGTGAAGACCAGGGACCGGAAGGGAACCCTCTCCCCGGCGAGCGCCGCGCTGAAGGTGACCACCAACAACGCCGGTGACGACACCCAGCCGCCGACCGTGCCCGCGAACCTGCGCGTCACCGGCAAGAGCTCCTCCAGCGTCTCGCTCACCTGGGACGCCTCGACGGACAACAAGGGCATCGCCGGGTACGAGGTCTACACCGGCGCCACCCTGGCCACGACGGTGACCGGCACCTCCGCCACGGTGAGCGGGCTGTCGCCGTCCACCGAGTACACGTTCACCGTGAAGGCCCGCGACCTGTACGACAACACGTCGGCGGCGAGCACCGCGCTGAAGGTGAGCACCGACGACATCATCGGCAGCGGATACGCCAGGATCGGCTACTTCGTCCAGTGGGGCATCTACGGCCGCCAGTACTTCGTGCGCAACCTCGACACCACCGGTGCCGCCGCGAAGCTGACCCACCTCAACTACGCCTTCGGCAACATCGACCCGGTGAACCTGACGTGCCTGCAGGGTGTCACCAAGGGCACCACCGCGAACCCGCAGGACCCGAACCAGGGCGACGGCTCCGGCGACGCGGACGCCGACTACGGCAGGCCGATGAGCGCGGCGCAGTCGGTGGACGGTGTCGCCGACACCGGCTGGGAGAAGCTGCGCGGCAACTACAACCAGCTCCGCAAGCTCAAGGCGAAGTATCCGAACCTCAAGGTGCTGATCTCGCTCGGCGGCTGGACGTACTCGAAGTACTTCTCCGACGTGGCGGCCACCGACGCGGCGCGCAAGAAGTTCGTGAGCTCCTGCATCGACACGTACATCAAGGGGAACCTGCCGGTCTACAACGGCGCGGGCGGCCCCGGCAGCGCCGCCGGGATCTTCGACGGCATCGACCTGGACTGGGAGTGGCCGGGCTCGGAGGGGCACGCGGGCAACCACATCGGCCCGAACGACAAGGCGAACAACACGCTGCTGATCGCCGAGTTCCGCAGGCAGCTCGACGCGCTGACCCAGGAGACCGGCAGGCGCTACCAGCTCACCGCCTTCACCCCCGCCGACCCGGCGAAGATCGCCGCCGGCTGGGACCTGCCCGAGGTCGCCAGGTCCCTGGACATCTTCAACGTCCAGGGCTACGACTTCCACGGCGCGGGCAGCGACAACTCCTGGGAGCCCAACCGGGCCGGACACCAGGGCAACCTGTACGCCGACGCCGAGGACCCGTACCCGTTCCATTTCAGCGTCGAGGACTCGGTCGACGTCTATCTCCAGGCGGGGGTGAACCCGCGCAAGATCACCATTGGTCTCGCGTACTACGGGCGGGGCTGGCAGGGCGTCGCCGACGGCGGGAGGTTCGGCGAGTGGCAGACGGCCACCGGCGCGGCGCCGGGGCAGTTCCCGGACGAGGCGGGCACCCGCGGATACGCCAACCTGCTGGCCTCCGTGCCGGGATGCGCGGTGAGACACGACGAGCAGTCGGTGGCGACCTACTGCTACACCGGCAACGGCGGTCAGTGGTGGACCTTCGACGACGTCTGGTCGATCGGGAAGAAGACCGCGTGGCTCCGGAGCAAGGGCCTGCTCGGCGCGATGGTCTGGGAGATGTCCGGTGACCCCGGCACCCTGACCACCGCCCTGGACGCGGGTCTGCGGTAACCGTTCCGCCCGGCTCGCCGGGACGCCGCCCCCCGGTTCACCACGGGGCGGCGTCCCGGCCCGTCACCCCCGCCAGGCGCAGGGCGCCCCTGGTAGCGCTCGGGCATGCCGGGGCGAGAAAGGGGAACTCGTGGACGGCGTCGATCGCGTACAGGTCGGCGGACCTGTCGGGCATCGCGCGGTGGAAGCGGGTGACGACGGCCGAGAGAGACGTTCCGGGCACGGGGCCGGCTCCGTTCGTACCGAAGGCGGCGGGACCGGTCAGCGTTCGTAGTCCTTCAGGGTGATGGCGTTCGCCGTCTTCCTGATGCTCCTTGCGATCAGTCCCTTCCACGGCACGTAGGGCAGCAGCTTGTAGTTCTGGTTGACGATCCAGGCCTTGAGACGGCTCTCGGGAACCATCCAGCCGCCCACTCCGTCCGCCGACTTCTGGCAGCCCTTCGCGTACTCGCGCATGGCCTCCTCGTAGCGGGCGAAGCCCACCCGGTGGTCGCCGCCCGCCGCCGCCAGCTCTCCGGCGAGGACGTAGGCGCCGACCATGGCCAGTCCGGTGCCCATGCCCGACAGCGGTGAGGCGCAGCAGGCGGCGTCCCCGAGCAGCACCGACCGGCCCTGGGACCAGCGGTCCATGTGGACCTGGCTGATCGAGTCGAAGTAGAAGTCCCGGGCGTCCCGCATCGCGTCCAGCAGCCGGGGGGTCTCCCAGCCGATGCCGGCGAACGCCTCGGCGAGGATTCTCTTCTGCTGCTCGACATCGCGGCGGTCATAGCTCAGCGGCGGGGAGCCGAAGTAGAACATGGCCTTGGCCTCGGTGTTCTTCCGGGCGCTGTACATGGCCACGAGCCTGCCGGGGGTGTTGTAGAGCCGTCCGGTGTGGTCGAGGCCGAGGTGGTTGGCGGTGGTGAAGATCGCGCAGTACAGGCCCATGTCCCTCACGAACCGCGACTCCGGCCCGAACGCGAGCGCCCGGACGTTGGAGTGCAGCCCGTCGGCCCCCACGACCAGGTCGAACCGGCGCGGCGCGCCCCGCTCGAAGGTGACCTGGACGCCCTTGGCGTCCTCGGTGATGGAGGTGATGGAGTCGTCGAAGACGTACTCGACGTCCTTTCCGGTCCGCTCGTACAGGATGCGCGCCAGGTCGCCGCGGAGGATCTCCACGTCACCGCTGAAGACGTCGGCGGGCATGCTGGAGATCTTCTTGCCCGCCTCGTTGACGTACGACATCGCGCCCATGTTCGTCTGCTCGCGCCGGACGTCGGCCAGGATCCCCATCCGGTCGAGCACGGTGAGGTGCGCCTCGCCGCGGAAGTCGACGGCGTAGCCGCCGTCGCGGGCGTCGGGCGCCCGCTCCACGATCGTGGGGGTGAAGCCGTGGCGGTGCAGCCAGTAGGCCAGCGCCGGACCGGCGACGCCGGCCCCGGAGATCAGGATGTTCTTGTTCTTCAGACGCGGTGTGGTGTCCATGCCGTGAGCCTGTCCGAGGGCGCTCACCGGAGGCTCACCGCAGGCTCACCGGCCGCGAGCGGGCCGGCGGGCCGCACGCCCTCGGGGGCAGGGAGCCCAGCCCTGAGCCGGCCGCGAGCGGGTCAGCCGGGCCGGAGCATCCCGCGGTCGGTGACGCTGTTGATCGGTGACGTCCGGATGACGGCCTCGGGGATACCGGCCAGGCGGAGCGCGTCTGCCGTGGGCAACAGGGTGCCCGCGCGGTGGGCGGCCTCGTACGCCGCCTCGCCCAGCACGGCCCGCGCCGTGGCGGCCGTGCGGGAGACGCCGGGGTCGTCGGCGACGGAGAGTCCCCGCAGGGAGACGGCCGCGCCGAGCAGTACGGCGGCGGCCGGGGCGTCGCCCTCCAGCAGGGCGATCTGGGCCAGGGCCTCGACCGGGCGGGCGCTCTCGGTGATCGCCCCCGTTCCCACGGAGACCTCGACGGCCCGCCGGTACAGGGCTGCGGCCTCGGCAAGGTCCCCGGAGATCTCGGCGATCCTGCCGAGCCCGAAGAGCGCGCCCGTGCGGCCTCCCGCGCTCTTCACCCAGTGGGTCTCAAAGCGTTCGAGCGCCTGCTCGTACAGTCCGCGCGCTCCGGCCAGGTCGCCCTCCAGCCGTGCGATGTCGCCGAGGCCGCGCAGCGCCGCGGCCAGATAGGTGGGGCTGCCCGCGCGGCGGGAGATCTCGGCGGCCCGCTCGTAGTCGGCGCGCGCCCGCGCGAGGCCGTCGCCGGTCGGGTCCCGCCCCGCCCACGCGGCGTGGACGCGGTAGTCGCCCCGGTTGCAGAGCAGGTCGGGAACGTCCTCGATGGCCCCGAGCCGCTCGGTGAGGGCGAGGGCCTCGTCGGTCAGGGCGATCGCCTTTCCCTCCTCGCCGCGCAGCGCCGCCAGACCGGCCAGCGCGTCCAGTGCCAGCGACGTTCCCCATCGGTCGCCCAGTGCTCGGAAGGCGTCCGCGGCCGAGGCGAACTCATGCTCGGCCCGGGCCGGGTCCCCGCTCGAAAGCTGCGGGTATCCCCAGAGCAGATGGACGACGGCGTGCTCCCAGGGGTCGGGCCCCGCCTGCCCGCGAGCGATCACCGAGAGCGCGACGCTCGGGTCCTCCGCGTCGGCGGTGATCATCGGCCAGAGAAAGGTGATGACCGGATGGCGGTGCGGCCGTTCCGGGGCGACGACGATCGCCTCGGCCGTCGCCCGGTGGCGCTCCCACGCCTCCCGCCCGCCGTCGCCGGCCGCCGCCGTCAGCACGCAGAGCACGTACTCGTCCCCGAGTTCGGGGGGCGGGCTGTCACCGATCTCCTCCAGCAGCGTGACCGCCTGCGCCGTCGCCGAGACACGCATGCCGCGCATCCAGGAGTACGACGACAGGGAGGCGAGCAGCCCGAGGCCGAGCTCGACCTCCCCGGCCTCGGCGGCCCGGCGCAGTGCCGCCTGGAGGTTGTCGTGCTCGGCGACGAGGGTCGTCCGCTCGGTGGTGGTCAGCTGCGTGGACAACACCCTCGGTGACATCCGGCTGAGCGTCCGTACCGGCTCGCAGCTTGACGTCACCCGCTCGGCCCAGGGC
>NZ_JBEXUE010000238.1:0-15315 GCF_040614275.1 Streptosporangium sp. NPDC006013 | reverse complement strand
GCGTGGTCTCGCCAGGGTCAGCCCCATTGGTCCTGGCAATCCCATCGGGCCTGGCAATCCCATCGGGCCTGTCAGCCCCATTGGTCCTGGCAATCCCATTGGTCCTGTCAGCCCCATCGGTCCCGCGGGTCCTCCTGGCCCCATCGGTCCTGTCAGCCCTGTCAGCCCTGTCAGCCCTGCGGGTCCTGCGGGTCCTGGAGGCCCTGCTGGTCCTGGAGGTCCTGCGGGTCCTGCTGGTCCTGGAGGCCCTGCGGGTCCTGCTGGTCCTGGAGGTCCTGCGGGTCCTGGAGGTCCTGGAGGTCCTGTGGACGCGTTGGTGGAACTGGTAGCAGTGGGGCGCCCAGTAGGCCTGCCGGGGGCGGTCAGATCGATCACCCTGGGCCCGTCGCGCTCGTCGTCCCGGTCGCGATCCCTGTCGAAGGCGGGCCTGGCGCCCCGGTCGCAGTCGTTGTCCCGGCCACCGTCACCGTCCCCGCCCCAGCCTCGACCTCGACCCCAGCCGGGACCGCCAGGGCATCCACAGGGACGGCCTCTGCGGCATCCGCAGGAGCGGCACGGGCGAAGAATAGGCTTCTCACCGCTGTGCACGGAATGTTGGAGACGGGCCTTGCCCCCGTTACCTCCGTTACCCCCGTTGTCGCCGTGAGGTGCGAACAGAATGCTTGCGTTGTCGGCGGTGGCGCTCGCCGGAACCTGGTTCGACGACATCACGAGGATGCCTGCCATCGCCGCGACGGCCAAAGCGCCGGCACGCTTACCGGAATGGGCTGGCGCCCACTTGCTCCTACGAGGAAGCACGTTATTTCCCCATATCTTTACTAATTCCGAAAATATCCGGATCCGTCGTGCAGCCACGGAAGTGACGACGGAACAGGAGATACCCGGGGCTTATGGGGATAACGCTCCGGCATAGTTCAGGAAGAGCAAATAAGCGGTACTGTGCAGAAAAACCTATGCCTCATCTACGGTTTAGTCAGATTTAGGATGATTGTTCGGGCGTAGTGTTTCATGGGAGCTTTTATGATGTCCGATGAGCGGGAAAAGGTGATGATATCAGGGGGCGGGAGGGCCGGGCGGTCCAATGTTGATGATCAACGATCGGCGTTGCCCGGAAAACATATTTCCTCATAGTTCGGTGGCATAACCACATGTAACATCACGCTTTAAACGACAGTGTGTGTCGTACCGGTGTGAACCGGTACGACACACACTTCTTCCCTGCTCCTGGCGTGGGTGACCGCTCCCGCTCGTCGTGCCATGCCGTCACCAGACGGGTTCCACTTGGCGGCGTATCACCTGTTGCGGCCAGGTGTCAGGGGCTACTTGTCGCGGATGATGATCTCCGGGAATGACGGGTCGTTCTGGAGGTCCCTCATCATTCTTTCCGAGCGCGTGAGGCGCTCGCGCCCGGGTCCCTCGTTCTCGTTGAAGTCGTTCCCGCCCCGGCGGCCGCGGTAACGGTCGTAGGGACGGTCCTGGTGGCGGTTCGGCCTTCCTCGCCACCTGTCCGAGGGCCTCTCCTCGCGGTACTGCCGGCGGGAGGGGTTGGGGTTGGGGGAGAGGCGGCCGTCGAGAGTGCTGTCGGCATTCAGCTGTGAGATCGAGCCGAGCGCCTGGACCTGCCCGATGGCGGCGTTGGCCGGTGCCTGGTTCGACGTCATGAGGATGCCGGAGACTGCCGCGATGGCGAGGACGCCCACCCGCCTGCCGGAGATCGGCCCCGGTGTCCGTCCGCTCTTTCGAGGAAGCACGTTATTTCCCCATCTCGTTTCTGGTTCCGAAAACATCTGATATCCCTCACTACCTCATAAGCGGCAGCAGCTAGGAGATACCCCTCGGACAGTGAGATAGCTCATTGAAACGGTTGAGGCAGAGCAAATAAATGGCGCCGTGAAGGCTGATGGGAGTTTATCTATTATTATTTACGGTTTTGTCATAGTTGTTCGTATGTTATGAGAGGCGAGGTTGCTGCGAATTACGGCCGGTTCCTCGGCGGGAAACCCTGATGCGAGGGTCAGGCGCCGCCGGTCAGCGAGACGACCTGCCTGGTATCGCCGGTGTTACGGCGATACCAGGCAGGGCCACGGACCGTTACCGGTAGACGCGGGGATCGGCCAGAAGCGGGCGCGACAGGCGCACGGTGATGAACTCGTTGTCGTCGGGCCGGCCCGGGGTGCGGCCGGCGGAGAACGGGAAGTTGTTGTCGTCGAGCACGCCCAGAGTCCGGTCGTCGAGGATCACCACGTCCTCGATGGTCTGGAACGGGAACCTGAAGGTCTTCCCGAACCCACCCAGGCCGTGCGGGTTGGCCAGGTCGAGCAGGTCGGCGACGAGGGTCTTGCGCAGGTCCGCGTGGCGGATGTCCACCAGGTAGATGTGCTTGGTCCTGGCCGCGTCCCCCTCAAGGTTGTCGCGCTCGATGACGAGGAACCGGTGCCGGTCGACCGCGATCATGTCGCCGATCGCGTTGTCGGGGCTCTCCAGCCGGTAGGTCCAGCGCTTACCGGTGTAGGCCCGCTTGCGCAGGTCGAACTCGTTCATCCGCAGCGTCCCGGCCTCGTCGCCGGTCACGGTGCCCTCCAGCAGCGGGTACAGCGTGCGGCCGTCGACCGAACGGGCCATGCCCTCGAAGCCCTTGCTCCGCCCCAGGTTGGGCTGCTCGCCGCCCAGGGACGGGTTCTCCGGGGCCTTCACACCGGGCAGCGGGATCGGCGCCTCAAGCAGTTTGCCGGTGGCGGAGAAGTGCAGCAGGAACGGGCCGAACTCGTCCCCGATCCAGTAGGTGCCGTCGGAGGTCCGTACGATCGACTCCACGTCGAAGTCCGCGCCGGTCAGCTTCCGGTCCGCCCGGGTCAGCGCCCAGCCGACGTGACCGTCGGGGTCGCTCAGGTCGAACCCGCCGAGCACCGCGACCTTGCCGCGCTTGAAGTCGGGCTTCACCTGGTGCACCCGCAGCAGGAAGTCCGCGCTGTTGGCCTTGCCGCCGTAGCCGTTGTCCGACAGCACGTCGAAGGTGCCGTCCTGCCGCCGCACGATGCCGCTGAAGCCCTGCACCGGCTGCCCGGTGAACGGCGGGGTCACCCCGTTGATCGGAGCCGTGCCGAGCTGCGCCCCCGACGGCTCGCTGCCGGGTACGAAGGTCAACGCGGGCAGGGAGGCGAACCCGGTCAGGGTGGCGCGCCCGAATTCGGAGCGTCCGTGCCTGTCGGAACCGGGCTGTCCGGGGTCGGCCACCGCCGGTGCGGACACCGCCAGTGCCAGTACGGCCGCGCCGATGGTGATCGTCATACGTCGTCTCATGGCGGGCACGTTAGGGAACCCGGATGAACGGCCGGTATTACGCCGCGGGCCGTACAGCGAAAACAAAGGCATGGCCGAGGGAGTCGATGCGCTTGTGGCTTCTCGCTGTACCCTCAACGGAATAAAGTTCCATACATGAGGATTTTCGCCAACATCATCGAGCTCAAGACCGCCGTCGGGGAACATCTCGGCTACACCGAGTGGCGCGAGATCACCCAGGAACAGGTCAACCTGTTCGCCGACGCGACCGGCGACCACCAGTGGATCCACGTGGACGTGGAGAAGGCGGAGCAGGGGCCGTTCGGCGGCACCATCGCCCACGGATACCTGAGCCTGGCGCTGCTGCCCTCGTTCATGGTGGAGCTGTTCCAGGTGGGCGGTCTGGCCATGGGCATCAACTACGGGCTCAACAAGGTCCGTTTCCCCTCGCCGATCCCGGTCGGCGCGCGGGTCCGGGCAGGCGCCGAACTCGTCGACCTCAAGGGCACCCCCTCGGGCTACCTGTCGAAAATGCGGCTGACCGTGGAGGTCGAGGGCAAGCCCAAGCCTGCCTGCGTCGCGGAGACCCTCTCGCTGTACGTCCCGGCGGAGAGCTCCTGACCGTGCGGTCACCTCTCCCGCGGAGGGCGCCCTCCTCGACTCAGCCCTCCGTGGAGAGCTCCTGAGCCAGGATCGCGGCCTGGACGCGACTGCGGAGACCCAGCTTGTTCAGCAACCGGCTGACGTGGGTCTTCGTCGTCGCCTCCGCCATGTCCAGCTCCACGGAGATCTCCGTGTTCGACAGGCCCCGGCCGATGCAGGCCAGTACCTCACGCTCGCGCGGGGTGAGGCCGCCGATCTCGTACGGCCTGCGCGCGGGGACCGACGCGCCGAAGGCCGAGATCAGTCGCCGGGTGACCGAGGGCGCGATGAGCCCGTCGCCCCTGGCCACCACCCGCACCGCGTTCACCAGGGCGTCGGCGTCGGTGTTCTTCAACAGGAACCCGGCGGCTCCGGCCCGCAGCGCCCCGAAGACGTACTCGTCGATGTCGAAGGTGGTCAGGATCAGCACGTCGGCGATCCCGCTCAGCGCGCGCGTCGCGGAGATCCCGTCGAGCTTCGGCATCCGGATGTCCATCAGCACCACGTCCGGGCGGAGCTCGGAGGCCATCGCGACGGCCTGCTCGCCGTTGGCGGCCTGGCCGACGACCTCGATGTCGTCGTGACCGTCGAGGATGAGGACGATCCCGGCGCGGACCGCCGCATGATCGTCGGCGACGAGGACTCGGATGGTCACGTGCTCTCCAGAGTGGGCAACTCGGCGCGGACGCGCCAGCCGTCATTATGCGGTCCGGCCTCGAAGACGCCGCCGACGAGGTTCGTGCGCTCCCGCATGCCGATGATCCCCGCACCCGCGCCGGGCAGCTCCCGCTCCGCTTCGCCCACCGGGTTGTCCACGGTCAGCGTGACCAGCCCCGGCAGGTAGCCGATCACCACGTCGACGGCCTTTCCGCCGTGCTTGAGCGCGTTGGTCAGCGACTCCTGGACGATCCGGTAACCGGCCAGATCGACCGAGGCGGGCAGCTCCCTGGCATCGCCGTCCACCCGTATCCGCACGTCAAGCCCTGCCTCCCGGGCCCGCTCCGCCAGTTCTTCAGCCTCGGCCACCCGGCGCCGGATCGCCTCGGGCTCCTCGCCGTCCTGCCGGAGCAGCCCGATCATGGCACGCATCTCGCCCATGCCCTCGACGCTGTTCTCCCTGATGGACTCCAGCACCTTCCGTACGGTCTGCGCGTCCAGGTCCCGTCGGGAGAGGACGGCGGTGGACTGGATGGCGATCGCGCTGAAGTGGTTCGCGATCATGTCGTGCAACTCCCGTGCCATCCGGGCCCGCTCGGCCTGCACCGCGGCCGCCCGGTCCAGCTCCGCCAGTCGCGCCACCTGCTCGGCCCGCGCCCGCTCGGAGGTCGCCTGGTCCTCCAGCTGTCTTATGATCATCGCGGTGAGGACGGGGGTCACCCCGACCAGGCCCGTCTGGACGAGGAAGACGGCGGCGGCGGCCCACTGCCTGAACAGGACCCCGGCGACCACACCCGCGACGACGGCGATCACCGAGGTGATGCCGAGCATCCACCTGCCCAGCGCGCGGGGACCGTACCTGACCCCCGAGTAGAGGTTGTCGGTGACGATCAGGAGCGTACCCAGCGACGGGCCCATGACGGAGTCGCCGACGAAGGCCACACCCCCCAGCCCGAGCGCCAGCAGCGGCCTGCTCCGCCGTACCGCGACCCCCACACACGAGATCGCCAGCGGCCCGATGAACAGCGGGGCGGCGGCCCATCGGTGCTGGTAGGCACCCGCGGCGAGCAGCAGGAGACCGACGACGAAACACGCCACGGCCCCCAGCGCGTCTCGTCTCATGCCTCTCATCCCATCATTCCGATACGGCCCGCAGGAGCGGCGCCGGGAGGATCGCCGGTACATAAAAGGATGTACACCGGTTCATCAGCTCCGACGATGTCCCAGGTCGACCGGGTTGGGAGGATGAATCCATGGTTCTGGCGATCATCATCGGATGCGAGATCGGGTTCTGGATCCTGCTGGGCCTGGGGCTCGCCTCACGTTACCTGTGGGGCATGCGCCGGCTCAGCACGGCGCTGCTGCTGGCGGTTCCGCTGCTCGATGTGGTCCTCCTCATCGCCTCCGTCATCGACATGCGCGGCGGCGCCCAGGCGGACTGGCGCCACGGGCTGGCCGCCGCCTACATCGGCTACTCGATCGTCTTCGGCCACCGTACGATCACCTGGGCCGACGCGAAGTTCGCCCACCGCTTCGCCGGCGGCCCCGAGCCGTGGCGGCCTCCACCCGGCGGCATGGCCAGGGCCCGGTACGAATGGGGCATCTGGCTCAGGATCGTTCTCGCGTACGGCATCTCCTGCGCCCTGCTGTTCGGCCTGATCCTCATCGTCGGCGACCCGTCACGGACCACGGCGTTGATCGCCTTCATGACCGGTGCGCTCAAGATCCCCCTGATCGCCGTGCTCTGGCCGCTGAGCTACACGCTGTTCCCGAAGAAGGTCGGCGTCGCCGGCGATTCCGGTGACTGATTCCGCGCATCGGTCGCGGTGTCACCAGCGATCCCAGTGGGTGACCTCCTCCATCGGCACCCGGCGCGCGGGCTTGAAATCGGTGCCGATCGTGTAGGCCAGCGGAACGAACGCCACCTGCATCACCTTTCCGTACGGGATGCCGAGCACTCGGGCCGCCTCCCGCTCCAGCCGGAGCGGCCCCAGCCAGGCCGTACCCAGCGACCTGGCCCGCGCGGCCAGCATGAAGCTCCAGACGGCGGGCAGGATCGAGCCGAACGTGTTGGCCTGCTCATGCGCGCTCGCTCCCTCGGTCCGTCCGGTGATGCACGGGATGAGGAACACCGGCACCTGGTGAATGTGCCGGTACAGATGATCCGCTCCCTCCCAGACCCGCTCCATCGAGCCCGGGAACGCGTACGCCCGCCGCGCGTCCTCCTCCGGCATCGGCGTCCCTGGCAGGTGCATCCCCTCCCGCCACAGCGCCGCGATCCTCTCCCGCTGCTCCCGCTCGGTGACCACGACGAAGTGCCAGCGCTGGCGGTTACGTCCGGTCGGAGCCTGTACGGCGAGCTTGAGGCACTCCTCGATGAGCTCGCGGGGGACGGACCGGGTGAGATCCAGTCGCCTGCGTACGGCCCGGGTGGTGGAGAGCACGTCGTCGGGGGTCATCTGGCCTCCAAGATTTCGATGACGGTCGAATTGCTGGATCCGATTGTGCTGCTGGATTTCGATGTTTGTCAAAGCTTCGAATTCCTTGGCTAGGATCGGCCCATGCGAGCCCTTCACCACCCGGACGTCTCCTCCGTCACCCTCCCCGCCATGCTGAACGCCCTCGCCGACGAGGTCCGGCTCTCGGTGGTCCGCCAGCTCGCCGAGGCCGGCGGCGTGGTCTGCGGCCAGTTCGACGTCCCGGTGAGCATGTCGACCCTCTCCCATCACCTGAAGGTCCTCCGTGAGGCCGGGCTCCTCCGCGTCACCCCCGAAGGCAGCTTCCGCCGCCACGAACTCCGCCTCGCCGAGATGGAGACCCGATTTCCCGGCGTCCTCTCCTCGATCCTTCGGTCCGCCTGACCTTCTGATCCAGGGCCTGTCGCGCCGCCCGACCTCGGCGCGGAGCTCGCACCCTCCCTCGATCACGAACCGATCGGCTAACCGGTTCGAGGCACCCCACAAAACCCGCTATGCTTGCTTACGCAGCGAGCGGCCGTAGCTCAATGGATAGAGCATCTGACTACGGATCAGAAGGTTGGGGTTTCGAGTACCTCCGGCCGCACAGCAGGTCAAAGGCCCTCCGGGATCACCCCGGAGGGCCTTTTTCGTGCCCGTACAGCAGTGAAATACAGCAACGGGATCTGACGGCCGCTACTGAGGGTCTGCTCCGCATGAGAGGCGTCCGCCGCAGAGGAGAGTGAAGCGTGTGACCGAGATCCGTATCCTCTCGTTCGCAGCTTGGCGAGGAGGCCACTATGTCGGCCTGGCGGAGGTCCTTGCTTCCCTTGGTGCCTCGATCGAGGGCCATCGCTGGGAATTGATCATCGACTGGCTGCTCTCTCCACAGGCTGAAGCGATCACCGAGGCCACGGCGGACTCGCTGGTGACCACGAGGCGTCTCATCGAACTGTTCAGCGTGGAGTGCCAGCTCATCGATGGAGAGCTTGTCGGCCACGGCGACAGCCCGTCGGTGCCGGAGGTGAAGATCCGAGCGTTCGACAGCGGCTACTGGGATGTGCAGACGGACAGTCCTGAGCTGTTGGAGAAGATCATCATGCTCTATCCCGACGCGCACGAGCTTCCCGAGTGGTGAGTCCGCGAGACTCACCACGAAAGGCCTCCCAGGAGCATCCTGGAAGGCCTTCGTCGGTCGGTCCGCGTGGGCGATTGCGTCTAGCGGTCGCCTTCCTCGGTATCGAGACTGGCATTCAAACGATCCAGTGCCTTCCGGGTCTCGGGTGATGGGATCTGCGTGTAGACGTCCATGGTCATCGAGATCTGCGAGTGCCGCAGGATGCGCATCGCGACTCGCGGGTGGACGTCGAGCGCGGCCAGGAGTGAGGCGCAGGTGTGCCGGGTGTCGTGGACGCGGATGTTGGGCACGCCGGCCTTCCGGCAGTGAGCCTCGAAGGCCCGGTTGAAGTTGCGTGGCTCGATCGGTGTGCCGTTCCTCGTGGTGAAGACGAGATTGGAGTCCCTCCACTTCGCTCCGGCCGCCTTGCGGGCGTCCTCCTGAGTTCGCTGGCGGTGCTTGAGCGCGTTGACGCAGAGGCCGAACAATGGAAGCGATGCCGTGGAGTCATCGGTCTTGGTCGTCTCCCGATGCAGGAGCTGTCCGCCTACCCTGGTGAGCTGTCGAGAGATCCACAGTTGCTCCCCGCCGAGGTCGACGCAGTCCCAGGCGAGCCCGAGCACCTCGCCCCGCCGCAGACCGAGAACGAGGGTCAGCACGTAGGCCGCGTAGAGCGGATCATCGGCCGCCCGCAGGTGTTCGAGGAACTTCCGCGCCTCGTCGACACCCCACACCATGTGCTGGCGCTTCTTTTTGGTCTTGCTCGCACTGGGCAGAGTGGTCAACGCCGCGACGTTCTTGGAGATCAGTTCTTCCCGAATGGCTTTGCCGAGCGCGGAGCGCAGGACACGGCGGATGCCCGCGATCGTGCTCCGGGACGGGTATCCCTTGCAGCACTCTCCGACGGCGCAGCATCGCCGCTTGGCTTCCGGCCGTCGGTGGTCCTTCTTCTGGTCACAGCAGGTGCAGAGCGTGACCAGCGTGTTCAGCCACGTCTGAACCTCGCGAACCGTGAGCTTGTCGAGCTTTTTCTTGCCCAGGCCGGGGACGATGTAGAGCCTTACCAGTGGCTCATAGGCCACGTAGGTGGTCGGTTCCCGGTTGGGCTCGATCACCTCGGCGAGCCAGCGCGTCAGGTACGCGGCAAGGGTGGGGTGCTTGGTCGGTACCGGTCCCTTGCTCGCGAGGTCATGGAGCTTGAGCCACTTCTCGTGGGTCTCCTCACGGGTCTTGCCATAGGCCCATTTCCGGGTCTTCTTCCCCTCGGGAGTGACGACCCAGACGTAGCCGGCCCAACCGTCCTTTTACGGGAAGACCGAGCCCTCACCGTTCGAGCGCTTACCCATCAGGCGGCCTTTCCACAGAGTCGGTTCACGTAGTCGTTCAGGGCGGATTCGGGGATACGGCGGCAGCGCACGCCGACCACGATCGAGTCGAGTTCGCCGGAGCGGATGAGCTGATAGAGCGTCCACCGGCTGACCTGGAGAGAGGCCATGGCCTGCGGGACGGTGAGTAACGCGGGACTACTCATGGACGCCTCCCGAAGCAGCGAAACGGTTTCCGGTAAGGGCACTTACCAAGAGGGCGTCACCGGCCGAGAAGCCCTGTCCGGCGTACTCCCAGTGCGAGACGACGAGCACGGTGTCCTCGTCGAAGAGCGGCAGGCGACCGGTGGTGATCGCTTCGCTGCGCATGTGTTCGGTGCGAGCGGCGCGGAGGGTGCCGAGGGTGGTGGAGTAGCGGCGGCTCTTGGTGGAGAAGTGGCCGCGGAAGCCGAGCATGTGAGCCCACTGGACAAGGCGGAGGTCGGCCAGTTCGTCGAGGGCGCCCAGGCGCAGGCATTCGGCGATGAGCCGCCGGGCGTGGTCCCGAATCGGTAGCGCGGTCAGGTCGTCGAGGGGGTTGATACGCCGGTCCAGGGTGCCGACGCATTCGGCGGCTTTGGTGGCGTACTTGGCGATGTAGGCGGCTACGGCCTGCTCGGTGAGGTCACCGGTCATGGTTATCTCGCGGACGTCGAGTTGAGCACCCCAGCGCAGGACCCGAGCGGGATCATCCCCCGCAGCCGGAACGGTGACCGCCACGGCAGAGGCGGCATGCCCTATGGCGTCGGTCAGCAGGTCGGCTGTCGCCCAGGCCGGTGGAGGCGTAGCCGGCCCCTCGGGGCCGTCGACGCGGATGACCGCGTGAAAGTGGACGACGCCGCGCCGCTGGTACTCGGCGACCTTGGCGAAGGAGAGCACGGCCTGTTCCCGTAGCTCCCGCTGCGTCAGTCCGGCGTTCTTGGCGTCGACCTCGGCGCGGATGTCGAGGTCGGTCCCCCGGGCGAAGTAGGTGAGCCCGGCGAACGAGGGGACGGGGACGGTGGGGTTGGCCTCCAGGAAAGTGGCCAGTTCGCGCAGTCCCTTGATGAGGGCGGCGCGGGCAGTGGTGTCGGGCATGGGCTTCTCCTTCGTGTTCAGGCGGGTTCGGGGTTGTCGCGCAGGGTGCGCAGCAGGTCGGAGGCGAGCTGACTGGACACCCCGAGGCGGGTGCGCAGGGTGTCGCGGGTGATGGGTCTGCCGTGCCGGGCGTGGTGTTCGTCGGCGACGCGGCGCGCGTAGTCGAGGAGCTCCCTCGTCGGCCCGGTGCCGTTCTGGCCGTTCTCGGCGCGGTTCTGGTCGGGTACGGCGGAGCCGGGCAGCGCAACAGCAGTGAAGGGTTCAGGGACGATCTCCGGTACGGCGTCCGGGACGGGAACGGGCGCCGGGGACGGCTCAGAACGAGGGTCGGAGGAGCGGCGCTCCAGCATGGAGACCGCGATCAGGAACGCCCCTGCCGGGGTCGCGGCGGTGATCCACCCCCAGGCCGACGGGTGGGCTTGGGCGAGGTTCGCGGCCAGGGACAGGGCGATCCCGCCGACGAGAACGAGGGTCGGCCAGGAGATCCAGCCGTTGCGTTGGCGTCCGTTCTTCTTGTCGCGCTGTCGTTCGCGTGCGGCCATGACACAGGTGAGGTCGACGCAGACCGCTATGGCCCAGGCCATCCAGCCGTCCTGTCCGTGTTCGGTGGCGGTGTCGCGGATAAGGCCACCTTCAGCGAGCCGGTGTCCGAGGGCCAGATCACGGTCAAGGACCCGGCGGGAGGCGTCGTGACCGGCGCGCTCGCGGCGGAGTCCACGACCGTGCTGACCTTCACACCCGCCCAGCCGCTGGCCGAGCGCACCAAGTACACCGTCGAGGTGACCGGCGCGAAGGACGGCGCGGGCAACGTGATGACGGCCCACACCTGGTCGTTCACCACGCTGGAGCTCCCGCCGCCGCCGAACTCGCCGAAGGTGTCCGGCGAGTACGTCAGGCCCACCAACACCGGCGGCGCCGCCACCACCCTCACCCCGGAGTTCCGGGCGGAGGTCACCGACCCCAGCAGCCGGCCGATGACGCTGACCGTCCAGGTCGAGCACGACCCCGCGGCACCCGCACAAGGCACGGGGGCCATCTGGACCGGTTCTACGACCACAGCCGTCCCCTCCGGCAATTACACCGGCGTCGCCGTACCGTCCGGCAAGCTCAGCGACGGCTGGAAGGTGCGCTGGCGCGCCCGCGCGACAGCAGCCGGCGTCAACGGCGCCTGGACGAGTTGGCACGCCCTGACCATCGACATCTCCAAACCGACAGTCGCCAGCGAATACGTCCGGCCGACCAACACCGGCGGCGCGGCCACCACCCTCACCCCGGAGTTCCGAGGCGAGGTCACCGACCCCGACCGCCGATCCATCACCATGACCGTCGAAGTCGAACACGACCCCACCGCCACCGGCCAAGGCAGCGGAGCCATCTGGTCCGGCACCAGCACTGCGGCCGTTGCCTCCGGCAATTACACCGGCGTCGCCGTACCGTCCGGCAAACTCAGCGACGGCTGGAAGGTGCGCTGGCGCGCCCGCGCCACGGCAGCCGGCGTCAACGGCGCCTGGACCACCTGGCACGCCTTGACCATCGCCGTCTCCAGCGTCGCTCCGGCCGCCGCGCGAACCGGAGTGGCCCTGACCTCGGACCCGAACACCAGCGGCCCGTTCGACTACCAGCGCATGAGCCCCGCGGACTGCAACGCGGAGCGGCGCAAGTCACCGCGCCCCTGGCATGGATTCGGATGGACTGTCCTGCGGCCCTACACCGGTTGCTACAGCCGGATCGCCGGATGGGGCGACTGGGAAGTCGACCAGCTCACCGGGATCCCGACGTCGGAGTGCCCGAAGACCGAAGGCGTCAGGATGACGGTCAACGTCATCATGTACACCAACCTCGGCACCAAGAAGGGCGAGCCCGTTGTCTACGGGGAGAACGACCGCGAACTGCAGGCCAGGGACATCAGCATCTGGATCGACATCACCGAGCTCATCGTCATGGACTCCAACTGCAACCAGACGAACATGCTCGACGGGCGCAACATCACAGTCAGAGTGGAGGCCGTGGGCTCCGACAACGCCGACTGCAACCAGATCAAGGGCCCTGAAGACGGGAAGCGGATCGCTCCCATCGGGGACTTCAAGCGAAGCGGCCGGACCGCCTGGATCTTCCGATCCGAGGGCACCAGGTGGGGCAACTGCACCCTGCGACCCAAGCTCTACCCCGGCGTGAGCATCGACTTCCTCGATCCGGAGCCGTTCAAGCTCTGGCATCACCTCGGAACCGAGCAGATCCCCACCCGCCCGAAGGGCGACTTCCCGTTCGTCGCCCGCTGCGACAGCATCCGCCTCTCCTATCCGGTGCCCAAGGCCAATGGGCAGCCCGGAAACGACTGGATCGGCTACTCCGGCGGGTGCCGAATTCTGGGTGCGGACCGCGTCTACACCATGTACGCGGACGACCCGTTCCGCAGTGAGGTGGCGAGGCACATCAGGGACGCCTTCCAAAACCCGCAGGCGACCGATCCGAAGCTGGACCGGAACGGCAATCCGATCACCAAGAGCTTCCCCGGCAACTATGACGTGATACCCAGACCGCCCCTGACCAGGCGGGCGAGAAACGGGCGCGCACCCGACGGCCCTCTCCTCAACTCGAAGAACCGCACGCAGATGACCTGGTACTGCCCGAACCTCCCCGGGGCCGGCCCGGGCAAGCAGTGCGACGAGTATCCGTTCGCCTCCACCAACCAGGCGATCGGTGTCGAAGGCCAGCTCATCAACAACGTCTGGACGCCCACCTTCAACGCCTCACTTCGTCAGGTGAGCACCGACCACAACCAAGCCGCAGGACGCGACCTGGCGGCCTTCTACGCCCGCTACCGCGTCTTCACCTCTGGCCAGCTCGAAGGCGGCGCGGGCAACTGGCCGTCCAATGCCTTCTGGGTCAGAATCCGCAACGGCGCACCACCGTCATAACGTCATAGCCGGGAGAGGGCCTCGCCCTCTCCCGGCTCCTCCACCATCGGAAGGTGAGCATGCAGTCGCCGACGCACCTGCACGATCTCCTAGTCTCGACCATCTTCACCGAGGGACTCGATGACGAGATGGACCTCTGGACGCTGGGATTCAGCGCCCTCTGGGTCAAAGGAATGGATCGCGACGCCGTCGCCGAGGTCTTCTCCCTGGACCTCGTCACCAGCACGCCGAGCCACCTGAACGAATTGCTCGACAACAGTGAGGAAGGCGGGCCCACCTGGGTGGGCGAGGCCGGAGGGTGGACCTGCATCATTCCGGGGCCGACCGACGACGATTTCCTGCTGCCGTTGACGGCGGGCGGGCGGGAGGCGCTCTGCTTCAGTATGGATATGGGCGGCCATGACCATTTCAAGTATCTGAAGGACGGGGAGGTGGTTGTCGCCTTCCAGCCCACCTGGCCCGACCCCGTGCACGGGAGCGATCCGCACGCGCTCGACCACCTCATGGAAGGGCTGCGCTTCCAGACCAGCGGCGACGACGTCATCGAGGATCGCGTGGACGAGGGCGAGAGCATCAGCTCCGTCCTGACGCTGATCGGCCGGATCACGGGGACGGACATCGCCGCTGACTGGCTTGAGGCGACGCACTCGCTCATCTACCCTCGCTAGTGCGTTGACCACGATGGTTCGCCGGGTGCGGTGGTCAGGCTGCTCGGGATCGTGGTCGCCCTGAGGTTCCCCCCGTACGACAGCCACCGATGGTGTGGGATCACGAGGTTGCGTCTGAGAGCTTGTAGAGCTCCTCGAACGTGATTGGGCTGTTCATGTCGATGCTGGAATGACGCCTATACGGGTTATACCAGCACTCGATCCATTCAAACATCGCGCTGGCCAACTCGGCTCTTGTTGACCATTTATTAACGTCGAGCAGTTCGAGCTGCATCGTTCCCCAGAACGATTCCATCATGGCATTGTCGTAGCAATCGCCGATGGTTCCCATCGAGCCGAGGAGTTCAGCATCGCGGAGCCGTTTCCCATACGAGAACGATGTGTACTGTGTTCCGTGGTCAGAATGCAGGACCGTCTTCTTGCTGGGCGGGTTACGGAGGGCGACGGCCATGACCATCGCGTCGACGACCAGAGCGCTAGTCTGGCGTATGTCGATAGAATGGCCGATGATGCGACGAGAATAGGCGTCCATGACAGCGGCGCAATACAGTTTCCCTTCGTCGGTGGGGTGCTCGGTGATGTCGCTGACCCACAGCCGGTCCGGCGCTTCCACCGTGAAGGCCCGGCGGACCAGATCCTCCTCGGTGGCGGCGTTGACGAGGTTGCGGCGGCCCTTGCGCCGGTAGATGCCCTTGATGCCGGCCTCGCGCATGAGCCGTTCGACGCGCTTGCGGTTGATCTCCAGATCCAGGCCGAGCGTCAACTCCGCGTGGACCCGCGGCGAGCCGTAGCTGTAACGTGACGTCTTATGGATGTCACGGATCAGCTTCAGTAGTTCGGTGTTTCTTTGGTCGCGTGGAGACTGCGGCCGGCCAACCCAGTCTTTGTAACCCGATCTGGAAATGTTCAACACCCGGCAGGCCACCGCGACAGGAAAGTCAGCATCGGCGAGTTCATGGACCAGCGCGTACCCTATTTTGGGAGCACGTTCTCCCGGGCGAAATACGCAGCAGCCCGCTTGAGGATCTCATTCTCCAGCTCAAGCTGCCGGGTTCGACGCCGCAGATCGGAGAGTTCTTTTTTCTCCGCACTGGTCAGCTTCGCGCCGCCGTTGTCATCGGTGTCGGCCTGGCGCAT